>MUGE01000157.1:0-4052 GCA_002900545.1 Thermoplasmata archaeon M11B2D
AGAAAAAATAAAGAAACTCGACGATGTCATGTCACCACCCTATGACATCATCTCAGAAACCATGCAAGACGAACTCTATAAAAAAAACGAATATAACTTTGTCAAACTCATATTAGGAAGAATCTTCCCGGATGACACAGAAACAAACAACCGGTACACACGAGCAAAAAAAGACTTTGACGCATGGCAGCAGGAAGGGATTCTGATGCCCTCACAAGCCCCTGCAATCTATCCATACAAGGTCGATTACACAATAAAACAAGTAAAAAAACAAATGAACGGGTTCTTTGTTCTTCTCAAACTTGACCCAGAGTACAAAAAAGTCAAAGCTCATGAAAAAACACTGGCAAAACCAAAGGCGGACCGACTTAACCTGCTGCGTGCATGCCATGCGAACCTTGAGCCAATCCAGCTGATGTACATTGATGAAAACGACGGCGTTAGAAAAGCCATGGACGCAGCACTGAACAAACCTCTTATCAACGTGAAGGGATATGATGGATTTACCCATCAGCTCTGGTGCCTTGACGACCCTACAGTAGTTCGGTCAATCGTCGATACACTGGAAAAGAAAATACTTTTTATCGCAGATGGACACCACCGCTATCAAACCTCAGTGAACTACGCAGTGGAAAAACGGCATCAAACAGGAAACAACGATCCCCATGCTCCGTTCCAGTACATCATGGTGGTCCTCTGCAATATGCTTGATCCCGGTCTCTCAATCCTTCCCACGCACCGTTTAATAAAAATGAAAAACGTTGACATCGACCAGACATGTACCAAACTTCAGCAGTACTTCACTGTAGAAAAAAAACGTATTGACGGTACAAACAAAGACTATCAACAGATCGGAAAAACCATCATGGACGACATCGCAGCTGTCAACGAACAGAAATGTGCAATGTACACAAAAGGAGCATATTATATTCTAACGTTGAAGGATGACCTCGTCATGGACTCAAAGGCAGCTGATCATTCAAAAACATGGAGAACTCTTGATGTCTCTGTCCTCCATAAGCTCATCTTAGAGGAAATCCTTGGTATTACAGAGAAAACCCTTGAGGATCACGTCAAATACACAAGGGTCGACGCTGAAGCAATACAATTTGTTAACGACGGAGTATGCGACTTCTCATTTCTCATGAATCCGACAAAAATTGAGCAGCTAAAGGCAATCGCCGACGCTGGCGAGCATATGCCTCAAAAATCCACTTACTTCCTTCCTAAGATGCTCTCCGGTCTTGTGATGTATAAGATGTAACAAAAGACAACAGAATGCCATTTTGTCATTTTGTCACAACAGATTTATATACCAGAAGAAAGAAAGAGGTATCTGGTGAGGAAGGGAAAATACTATTCTCATGTTTCTTCTTCATATTTTTTCCCCTCCTTCCTCGCTGTATTCGCTTTCGTTTACCCTTTCTTAAGAACAGATAGGAAAAATAGATCACCACGGGGAAGCGCCGTAAACATCCCGTATCTGTTTTTCTGCAAGAACGTCTGAAGAGGATATTGTTCAAACGATGGGATAATAAAACTCTGGTTCTCCAGGAAGGTTTTTATCACCTGTGTCGTCTCTTCAGGGGTCACGGTGCAGACTGCGTAGAGCAGTATTCCCCCGTTCCGGACCTTCTGTGCTGCCTGATGTAGGAGGGATACTTGTGTCTGTGGTAGATCACCAACCCCTTCGATGTATTTCGCCTCAGGGTTTCTACGGGCTGCCCCAAGACCGCTACAGGGGGCATCAACCAACACAAGATCAAAGGTTTTTTCAGAGGGATAGTCCTCCACGGTTACTTTTGCTTTATAGTCGCCACACCGTCGTTTCAGAATGGTCCGTTTTGCGGCGTTTAGCTCATATGCATAGAGGTTCTTCTGGTTTTTTGTCATCGATGCAAGGGCAAGGCTTTTTCCACCGTTACCCGCGCACATATCATAAATGATGTCCCCTAATGATGCAGCAAGAAAGGAAACAAACTGACTGCTTTCGTCTTGTACATGTGCGCAATAGTGTTGGACTACCTTGGAGTACTTTCCTACGGAGGTGGTCAGCACAGCAGAGGGAAGCACGCCGGATTCAAAAGGAAGAGCCTCCTGGTGTAACATGGCGTGTACCTCCTCCATCGTTGTTGTATTGAAATTGATGCAAAGCGTCGTCGGTGGCATCTCATTTAGAAACTCAGCCCACTCTGCATGGTCTTTTAGGATACCTGCTACATACTCGGAGCAGGAGTACCGATATTCAAAGGCATAGGAATGAGCGTCTGCCTGTGCACCATTCAGTGCAAGTTTTACGTAGTTTTCTGCGGAAAGGGATAGACCACGACGGTCAATGATATGCTCATACAATCGTTTCCAACGAACCACATCATGGACGAGTTCAGCGATTTCCTCCCGTTGTTTTTTTGTTAGCCCCGCGCTTGGGAGGATGTCGCGTAAACATCGCGCCATATTTCCCTTCTTAAGATATTTGTTAATGATTCGTACGGCAACTTTTTCTTCCATGGACAACACATCTTTTTTGGTGGGGAGAAACAGCACGTAATTCTTTACATGATATCGCTAAGTTTTTTTCTATTTGGATTGAAAATTTGGTGTCGTCGTACAAAATGAAGTGTTTGTAAAAGGTCAGCATTCTTAATAACCCCAGGGAATTCATTAATAAGTGCATCACATAATTTCTTCGCTTCTTTAATATCTGGAGCGATAAAGGAGATAACCCAGTCATAGGTTCCATGAACCAAACAACTACTCTCGATCGTTACATGAACGTTTGAGACAAAATCTTCTATTTTCATGGATTCAATTTTATTCGTGACTTTTTTATCTAACGGTTCTTGGGTCTTTTTTATCAGGAGAATAAAATGGGACAAGTTGTTCTTTTCGTCATCAACGATGGCAGTGTACCCCCAGATGAATTGATTTTTTTCCAATTGTGTGATGATTCTTCTTGTCTTTTGTGGTGAAAAACCACAGTGTTTTGCAATCGAGTCGATATTTTGATTAGAGTTTTTCTGAAGCTGTGCAAGGACCTTGTTCTTCTCATCATCTTTTGTTTCCCTTGTTTTTACCATGGTTCACCTGATATCCCAGACATAAAACCGGTCATTTCTTAAAAACATATCCTCTGGAACAGCATAACACGTTTTGTTAAAATTCATGGTTTTTTTTCTGTTTCAGGGACGCTTTCGACAGTTGGTGGTGGTATTTGTTTTATTTCTTCGACCTTCTGCCATTCTTTTGCCACTTTATAGTTATCCCATTTAGTCGTAATAACAACTAAACAAGTGTAGCCTAAGAGAGGTATTAAAATCATCGCTATTAAGAGAAACACCACAACGAGCTCTTTTATGACGTATACGAAAAAGAAGAGGGAGATAGCTAAGACCGCTAATATGAGAATTATTCCTTTAAGTCCGTCATCCATGGTTATCCTTAACCTATGTCTAATAGTTTTATAGCATTCATCATATAAAAATATATCCGTAGATGGATCTTTTTAAAACATTTACATCGAGCAGCGAGCAATCTACTGCTTGTTATAAGAATGGCCATTCTCTTTGAGATTAGCATCGTCTTCGACTGGATAGCACGGATACATAGGAGGATTATTGTTTCTTTATTTCTACGAATCGACATCATTGGTGCCTGCTACAGAATGATTCCCCGTCGGGTTGTTATCAGAGGTAGGAAGGTCTGAAACGGGAAGATATAGTCAACTTTCAAAGCCCAATAACAAATATGCGATAACAACAGCACGAAAACACAGAAACAGAATTCTTTATATACAATTAACGGACAAACAGTGACACGGTTTTAGCATCATCATTTACATCTAATGTACAACCTGAGGGTCCTTATTCTGTAATCCTTTTTTCCAATCATCTTTTTTTTTTTTATTGATTTGTTCCTTGTTTGTTATGCTTTTCTTTTTTATATGGGTACTCTACAGTGTTTTTTTGGAATGGATGATTATCAATATATGTTGGATCAGGTGATTCAGGATTGA
This sequence comes from Thermoplasmata archaeon M11B2D, assembly GCA_002900545.1. GTDB lineage: Archaea > Thermoplasmatota > E2 > DHVEG-1 > DHVEG-1 > SM1-50. The sequence continues at coordinate 4,013 of MUGE01000157.1, forward strand.
ATGAATTCCAAAGAATAAATCGTCCCCATTGATCGACACT
>MUGE01000158.1:0-4010 GCA_002900545.1 Thermoplasmata archaeon M11B2D
TCTATGGGACTCACAATACCTACCGAATTCCTCCAGAGACATCCTATGTTTCTTTGCAAGCTTCCGGAAGATCTCACCTGAATACACATATCGCAACCCAAGGTGTTTTTCTAAAAGCCTAGCAATTGTTGTTTTCCCCGTCCCGGGAAGACCACTGATTGTGATCGTTACCATGGTTCCCCTATTTCGCGGATGGTCTAATGGTTTTCCTAATATTTTGCCACCAGCTCGACCAGCTAATCCATTTAAAAGACTGCCGTATTAACTGACCTGCAAGGAACGAAAAAAGCATGTACAGGAAAAACCAATTCGACATAAGAAACCCATCACGTCCGAACAAAGAAACGCCGGTGCCCCAAGGGACCGTGAAATACTGATAGTACACAATACTGCCAAGGAAATAGGTTAGCCAGATGAAGATAGGAGCGATGAAGATAAACAAGAAGAACATCGACTTCATCATCCCACCGGATGACTGAGTCGTCATACGCATGATCTGCGGCTGCATCTTCATAAGTTTCTGTACACGATTGGTGTTTCCTTCCCTTCTTGCCTTAGTAATCTCCTTGTTAAATGCCTTGCTTGCTTCCTGGGCCTGGCCCATCGCTTTCCAATCGGTAAAAACATGAGTAAAGAATGAAGACAGAAACACGACAATGATGCCGGCAAGCATAATGGTTAGTAAGGGGTTTGCACCGCCAAATCCGATTATGGGTGCAAACACAGTGTTAAGGGAGAGTGCGACGACGCTTCTGATGCTTTCATTTCCGAAGATAAAAATCATAACAAAGAGCAGAAGCATTAAAAGAATCATTTGCCCGGCTTGTGCGACATCATCAAGTTTTCTCATCGTATCACCGGCTCGGCTTCTTTGACTGCTGCATCCAAAGCATCGTCATGGTTATACACGATTTTCACGGTCGCGCCTGTTAACGTTGCGTAGGACATGGCCGCCGCGCGGTTCATCATCTGATGCTCTGCAATCTTTTCAACAGTATCAGGGTCTCGGTTCCGTGTCGTGTCCTTTGCCCGTCTATTGTAGATTTCCTGCGGGTCTGCTTCGACGATGACAATTGCGGTCGGGTGTAATTGCTTTAACACCCATTCCGGGAGACCTGGCATGTATCCTTTTGGTGTTTTCACGGTACAATGGGTGTCGACGATGACGTTTTTCATTTTTCCGACTTTCTCAGCGGTTTTTATCTGCAGTTGTTTTTGTTGGTCCAAAGTAAGTTTTCTCATCTCATCCCTATCTTTTACTAATTTGAGTTCTTTAGCGATATCGATCATAACAGACCCAAAGGTGACAAAGCTGATGTCCATACCTTCCGCTGCCTTTTGCATCACCGTGGTCTTCCCCACCCCAGGGATGCCGGTCACAACAATGACTCCCATGGTTTTCCTCACTATTCCGCTCCGAAGAATCCTCGTAGTATTGGATGCATCTCCATAGCCTGCTCTTTTGCAATCTGTTCATAGAGTTGAATCATGATCCCTACGGTTAACAGTACCCCTGTCCCACTTGCATTTCCGACAGTACCAATGGCATCAGCCCCTGCAGCAAGTGCACCGACCGCGGCACCACCAATCACGGTGACCACTGGGATGTATCGTTCTAGTACCCTGCCAAGCACACGAGGATCCCGCCGGAATCCTGGCATGACCATCCCGGATTTCTGGATTTGTCGGGCGACAGCGGTAGGACCCATATCTGTCGTTTCAATCCAGAATTTCGCAAACAGAATAGACCCAAAAATCATTATCGATATGTAGATAATAGTTTTCAGCGCGAATTGCCATGGTGCATGACCACCATACCCTCCACTCAGGATAGGGATGAGCCAGCTGTTGACGCCATTGAGGTTTGACAGATACCACGCTCCTCCTGCATATGGCATGGTTGACCCTGCGGACGTGTCATATGCTCCTATCCACCATTGTCCACCGATGCCTGGTAACCCTTTAAGTCCTGGATGGGTGTAAAACAGCAGCGCAAACATATTAACATTTGCAAGAAGCGCAGACATCAAAATTACAGGAATGTTCGACGCATAGATAAGTCGGATTGGGTAACGACCTCGAGCACCCCGTACTTTTGCATGGGCAAGCGGTAGTTCAATCCGTGATGATTCTGTGAATGTCACAATAAGGAACACGACGATAGTTCCAAGCAGGGGGACAATTGCGTTTTGAAATCCACTATGACCGATAAACAAATACTGGAATCCACCATCCACCATTTCACCTAATGTCATCTGTGATGCAATGTAATACGTCCCAGGGATCGTTCCAGCAGGGGGATTTGAGATGCTTATAGGTTGTGCCGATGTTCCAGGCAACCAGTTGAACAGTCCGGTGAAAATAGCTTGTGACACTCCAGCAGCGATAAACAGGGAGATACCAGAGCCTATGCCCCATTTTGAGATCAGTTCATCCATCAGGAACACTAGGTAGGCTCCCATGAACAGCTGTAAAATGATGATAATATCAGCCATTGCCTTGCCACCTACCATGGCAATCAGACCATCGCTTGGGCTTAGATATCCATAGACCTGAGGTACTGCTTCAATGAAGATCATGGCAATGACAAGGACTTTCTGTGTTCCTTGGTAGATCGCTTTATCCTCTTTTTTTGTGAGATCAAGTTTAATGATTTTTGCACCAACAAAAAGCTGAAGAATAATTGATGCGGTGACAATCGGTCCGATACCAAGATGCATAATGGAACCTGATGCACCCGCCATAATGGCACGATAACTGGCAAACATGTCCAAGACCGTGCCACTTACCCCATAAATCATGATATTGGTGAGAATAAAATAGAGAATCAAGCACAGGACTGTCCAGAATATCTTGGACCGGAAGTTTACATGGACCTCTGGCTTTTGCACTGCAGGCCAGCGTTCTATAATCGGTTTTAAGGCATATAACCGGCTCTTTTTCTCTTCTGCCATAGTAAAAACCCTTATTCTTCTATTGTTACTTCCCCGCCGTGTTTCGCAATTTTGTCGATTGCTTTTTGAGACGCGGATTTCACTGTGATTTTATATCCGTGTTCGACGATTCCGCTACCGAGGAGCTTATCAAACCCCTCTTTTGAAAGGTCGATTTCTTTCTTTCCATGGAATTTTTCATCTAACTGGCCAACGTTGATGATTTTGGATTCCTTGATAAGACTTGGGTCCCGTTTAAACCCATGAACACCGAAATGATCTGGCATGTATTTCAACATATAACCAAACTTGTGTTTATGTAGTCCAGCGTTTCCTTTGCCACCGCGTAACCCAGCGCCACGTCCGCCTTTCTTTCCTTTTCCATGGGTCATGGATCCTCTGAATTTCTTTGTCTTTGTTCGTGCCACATCAATCACATTCCACTTTCTTCTTTGTATTTTTTAAGCTGAAAGCACATAAAGTACTATGTTATTATCTTTTCGGATGCGCTAGGGAAGAGGGATTAGGGATATTTCCTGCTTGTTTCATATGTTCGTTTCTTGTCGTATGTCCTGGGTTATCGTTTTTTCTTTCGCATCGTATAGATTCGATTTTTGTGAGGGGTCAATAGCTGATGAGTTTTTAAAATATTCTAGTTTTTGTTTTTCTTTGGAAGCAGGTATTTGTTGTTTTTGTCAAGGTCAATAAATAGATCTGCAACCTCAATGAGCTTATGGGATGTGGTTCGTCCAAACGCCATGACTTCGGTTCTACATCCGAGACTTTTGGCATGGTCAAGAAGGTCTGAGAAATCTCCATCGCCGCTGATGAGTACGACGGTGTCGAGCTTTGGTGCAAGACGCATGACATCCATGGCAATGCCAACATCCCAGTCGCCTTTCTTTGCACCTCCGTAGAATATCTGGAGGTCCTTTGAGCGCACTTCAAAACCGATTTCTTCAAGGACGGTATAGAACGTTTGTTCGTCTTTGACATCTGCCTTAATCACGTAGGCTATCGCTCGAACGAGTTGGCGCTCTGTGATCGCTTCCTTTAATAATATTTTAAAGTTTACTT
>MUGE01000159.1:0-4002 GCA_002900545.1 Thermoplasmata archaeon M11B2D
GGCGGTGCCGGATTCATCGGCAGCCATCTTGCTGATATCCTCCTCAAAATCGGTCATTCGGTCACCATCTATGACAACCTCAGCTCTGGAGACAAGCGCTTCATAGAACATAACCTCCCAAACAAGGTATTCACCTTCATCGAAGCAGACCTTCTTGACCGTTCACAAATACAAAAAGAAATCACAGGTCATGACGTTGTGTTCCATCTCGCTGCAAACCCACATGTCCGACTTGGGGAGACACAGACAGACCTGGACCTCAACCAAGGAATCCTTGCCACCTACAACGTCCTAGAGGCCATGAGACACGAAGGCATCAAAAAAATCGTATTTTCCTCAAGTTCTGTTGTCTACGGTGAGACAAACGAACCTTCCCTTCCTGAGACCTATGGACCAACCATGCCTATCTCTCTCTACGGAGCTGGGAAACTTGGGGCAGAAGGACTCATTAGCGCATTCTGCGGAACCTTTGATTTTCAGACATGGATATACCGGTTCGCCAATGTCGTCGGAGCACGGGGAACCCATGGCGTAATCGTCGACTTCATCAACAAACTTAAAAAAAACCCAAAGGAACTAGAAATTCTTGGAAACGGCAAACAATGCAAACCCTACCTCTACGTCAGCGACTGTGTAAACGGAATCCTCTTTGGGTTTACCCACTCCCATGAAAAAGTCAATCTCTTTAACCTCAGTTGCGATTCCATGACAACAGTGACACGCATCGCTGAAATAGTAACAGAGGAAATGGAACTAAAAAACGTCACCTTCACCTACACCGGTGGAATACGTGGTTGGAAGGGAGACGTCCCCAGGTTCCAACTTGATGCAGCAAAGATAAACAACCTTGGATGGAAAGCGACCCTTACCTCCGATGAGGCCGTCAGAAGAGCCACCAGAGACGTCCTGCACGCCAAGCTTTAAAAGAACAAGAAAGTTTTCCATTCAACGTTATGAACATCTCCATCATTGGAACTGGATACGTAGGGCTGGTCACCGGCGCCTGTTTTGCACAACTAGGCCATACTGTCATCTGCGTCGATATCGACCCTGAGAAAGTACAGAAGATAAACAACCAAATCCCACCGATCTATGAACTGGGGTTAGAGCACCTTCTCAAAACTCATAAAGACAAAATCACGGCGACAACAGAATATCATCGCGCCCTCATGAACACCGATATGACGTTCCTATGCGTCGGCACGCCATCAAGAACAGACGGCTCTCTTGACATTTCATATCTAAAAGACGCAACAAAAGAAACCGCACGGGTTCTGAAACAGAAACAAACATGGCATTGTGTCGTGGTAAAAAGCACGGTTCTTCCAGGAACCACCCAGAACATCGTCCTGCCGCTCCTAGAGCAACACTCAGGAAAAAAAGCGGGCACAGACATCGGGCTTGCCATGAACCCGGAGTTCCTCAAAGAAGGTGTTGCGATACAAGACTTTCTTAAACCAGACCGTATCATCATCGGCTTTCACGATGAACGAAGCAGAACCATCCTCGGAGAACTCTACAAGGGGTTCCCCTGTCCGATCCTCGAGACATCATTATCCGCAGCAGAGATGATCAAATACGCAAGTAACACATTCCTTGCAACAAAGATAAGCTTCATCAACGAAATAGGAAACATGTGCAAGAAATTGAAGATTGACACATACACGGTCGCCGAAGGCATGGGTCTGGACAAACGAATCGGACGGGCGTTCCTTGACTCCGGTATTGGTTGGGGAGGTTCATGTTTTCCAAAAGACGTTAATGCCCTCATCGCCTGGGCAAAAGAAATCGAAGAACCCTCAAGAATCATAGAACAGACCAAAGCAGTCAACATCGACCAACCACTCAAGCTGGTCAAAATACTAAGGAAATACCTCCCACAATTAGAAGGAAAAACCATAGGCATCCTGGGGCTTGCCTTCAAACCGGACACCGATGACATCAGGGAAAGCAGAGCGATACCCATCATCGAAGAACTCCTTAGAAGCAATGCCCATGTCAAAGCCTACGACCCCCAGGCAATAAATAATTTCAAAGCACTGTTCCCCGCCATCGAATACTGCCAGAAAGCAGCGGATGTCCTGTCCGCAGACGCAGTCCTCATCACCACAAAATGGAAGGAGTTTAGCACCTTGAATTATGAGGGCAAACTCGTTATCGATGGAAGAAGAATCATCCAGGCAAAAAACGCGAAAATCTACGAAGGAGTATGTTGGTAATATGCGCATAAAAAAAGCAGTCATCCCCGCAGCAGGGCTCGGAACCCGATTTCTCCCAGTCACGAAATCCATGCCAAAGGAGATGCTACCGATCATCGACACGCCAGCAATCCACTACGTCGTCAAAGAGGCAGTGGACACGGGTCTTGATGACATCATCATCATCACTGGACGGGGGAAACGGGCTGTCGAGGATTATTTTGATGAATCACCGGAGATGGAGATGCATCTTGCTGAACATAATAAAAACGATCTTCTCAAAGCGATCCGGGAGATCTCATCCATGGCAGACGTCCATTACATCAGACAGAAGGAACCAAAGGGACTGCCGGATGCCATCCTTGCTGCTGAAAAACACATCGGTAATGAGCCGTTTGCTGTCCTCTTAGGCGATGACATCATCATCTCCGAGATGCCCTGCACCAAACAGCTCATCGACGTCTACACAAGATACCAGTCCTCTGTCCTGGCCATCCAAGATGTTCCACAGGAAAAAATCAACAGGTACGGAGCGATAAAAACAACTCTGCTTGCGCCTTCTGACAAGAACGTATATCAGGTCGAACACATCGTCGAAAAACCACATATCAATGATGCACCATCGACACTGGCTTCCATCGGGCGATACGTGTTCACGCCAGAGATCTTCGACGCGATGAAACGCACAACGCCAGGGGTGAACGATGAGCTTCAGATTGCAGACTCAATCAATCTTCTCTGCGAGTCTCAAAAAGTCTACGCTTACGCCTTCAAAGGGACCCGTTATGACATTGGTGATAAACTTGGGTACGTCCAGGCGATTGTGGATTTCTCACTGAAAAACGACGAACTTAAACCAGGAGTTACCGCCTATCTACGGGGTCTTTCTCTCTAAAGATATACGGGGAAATCAAGATCTTATAAATGGATGAACTGTTTGATATGATCAACAACATAGGATCGTTGCTTTTCTGTAAGCTCCGGGTACATTGGGATGGAGACGATCTCAGCGGCCAGCTGCTCAGAGACAGGGAACTGCCCCTCTTGGAACCCGAGGGACCGGTACGCTGGCTGCAGATGCAACGGGATCGGATAATGGATGCCACACTCGATCCCCTGCTTCTTTAGATACGCCATAAGCGTATCTCGTTGCTTCACACGAACCACATACATGTAATACACATGCTTTGCTCCCTTCGCCTCCGTAATCCTCCCCAAGTTCGAAGGAAGATTCCTATCGTAGAAGGATGCATGTTCCCTTCGTAAATCAGTCCATCGTGACAGATGTTTTAATTTGACATCCAGTATCGCAGCCTGCAAGGCATCAAGCCGATAGTTATACCCCTCCATCGTATGCTCGTACTTCGTTTTCCGCCCATGGTTCACCAGCATCCGAAGTTTTTCGGCAAGTTCATCATAGTTCGTCATCACCGCGCCACCATCACCAAAGCACCCTAGGTTTTTTGCTGGAAAGAAACTGAAACAGGCGATATCGCCATAATGCCCGGGCTGATGGCCATTCCACTCCGCAGCGTGTGCTTGCGCTGCGTCCTCGATTACAAACAAATCATGCTTCACCGCTATCTCACGGATTCGTTGCATATCAGGCATCTGCCCATACAAATCCACAACGATAAGTGCTTTTGTCTTCTTGGTAATCGCTTTCTCTACTGCATCGATATCGACCAGTGCGGTCTGTGGCACGACATCAACAAACTTGATGACCCCCCCAACATACGAGATGCATTCTGTCGTCGCAATGAACGTATTTGGCACCGTGAGAACCTCATCGCCTTTTTTGATC
>MUGE01000005.1:0-16326 GCA_002900545.1 Thermoplasmata archaeon M11B2D
AGAGTAATAAGAGAAGAAACGAACGAGGAGTAAAGAAAAAAACCAATGCAAGAGTCAATGATAAGAAAAACGCACCAAGGTAGAGGATACGTGCCTGTGTTCTCGAAATCGTTCCAGAGATCAACGGTCGTTGAACCACATATTCTGAGTGCCGGTCAACTTCCATGTCATGATAATCATTTTGGACAAAAACAAAGATATGACCAAGGATTCCGATTACCAACAACAAAGAAAGAGGACCTGCATGAAACTGTCCATTACATAACGCACCAAAAACCGGGGTAAATCCAATGAAAAGAATCCCGTAAGGGCGAACCAGCTTGAGGTACTCACGTAGGATAGTCACAATTTCATAACCCGCCAATTTTTTGAAAAGATTTCTTTTTCAAAGATGTATTTCTACCCATTTACCTTGTCCTTCCCAGAGGCGTAACGAAAAAAGTGGTAACTTTCCTTTCAGTTGCGTCGAGATCCATTCAAGAATATGTTCTGCAGTCGGGTTGTCAAAACGCTCGTTTAATGACTGATGATCGAGTTTTTCGATGACCGCGGTTTCCACGATTTCTTTCATTTGTACAAAATCAACTACCATCCCATCTTCTTGTATCCCGCCCTCAATAACGACCTCGAGTTTATAGGTGTGTCCATGCAGGTTCTCACATTTTCCCTTATACTTTGGGATATAATGTGCTGCATCAAAATAAAACTCACGACATAATCTCATATGAATGCGTCTCCTTTCTTAGGTCCAATAATAAAGACGAAGGATATAAATATCATCTATTTGTAGCGTTGTACTTTCTCCACCCACGAGCGGCTCTGGTATAGCTCTTGAATAGATTTTTTTAGTACTGGATGAATAAACAATGGATCAAGATCCATTAGTGGTTGCAGAACAAAAAGACGTTCTTGTAGCAACGGATGAGGAATAACAAGATCGTTTGTGTTCACCTGTAAATCTGCATAAAACAGGATATCGATATCGATACATCTTGGTCCATTTTTTACTGTCTTTTTTCTCCCCAGTTTTCGTTCAATGGATTTAAGGGTCGATAAGAGTGCTTCTGGATCGATGCTGGTTTCAATCGCGACAGCGCAATTCAAAAACCATTGTTGTTTGATTCCTCCAACAGGTTCAGTGAGGTAAAGATGAGATATTTTTTTTACAGTACCAAACTGGGAAATAAGAGAGAGTGCTTTGCGTATGTATTTTTCTTTATCACCGATATTTGATCCAAGGCCAAGGAACACCTGTACCATCATGCACACCTAATCGCATCGACGACCTGCAAAGCATGTTTGCATTCTTTTACATCATGGACACGGACCATATGTGCCCCATGTAGGACGCCAAGAGTGACAGCGGCAAGTGTCCCTGCTAGCCGCTCATTGACCGATGACCCTGTGATCTCTCCGATAAAGGACTTCCTCGAAGGTCCAATGAGAATCGGACAGCCATGAGCCTTGAATACTTCAAGATGCTTAAGGATTTGGAGGTTGTGCTGTTTCGTTTTTCCAAATCCAATCCCTGGATCAATAATGATTTGTTGTATCTGATCGTTGTGTGCGGTGGTAATCTGCTGTTGGAAGAATTGGGAAATTTCTGCAAGCACATTCTTGTAGACAGGGTTCTGCTGCATGGTTTTTGGTAACCCCTGCATATGCATAATGACAACTGGAACGTTGTACTGCGAGATGAGAGTTCTCATCTTTGGATTTGTCATACCAGTGATATCGTTGATGATATGCGCACCAGCCTTCAGACATGCGTCTGCGACCTGTGGTTTATACGTATCAATAGACAGAGGTACGTCAACCTCATCTAAGAGGCGGGTCACGACCGGCAAAACGCGCGCTAGCTCTTCTTTTTCTGATATTGGCTTGGAACCAGGTCGCGTGCTTTCTCCGCCGATGTCAAGAAGGTCAGCTCCATCTCGGACCATGTTTTTCCCATGGATAACTGCTGCCTCAACATCATGAAAGAGTCCACCGTCTGCAAACGAGTCTGGGGTTACATTCAGGATGCCCATGATTACGGTTTTTTCAAATCGTAAGGTATACTCCTTACAGGTAATTGGTGAAAGCTGTACCATTGTTCATCCCAAATGTGGACGGTCTATTAATACTCAATGATGGAGAATGAGTAGTGTCAGATAATCAACAATAGATGTTAGGGAAAACAATAGGTGAGATGAGAAAGAAAGTGGCAAGGAAAAAAACCTCAATTTTTTATTTACTTTTAATAATATAAACAGATAACATTTGTACAACAAGGCTTTATAAGGAAGAAATCAACCCTGTTGTTACATGATAGTAATCGGACTTTTATCCACAGAAGAAGAAGCACAGGAAATTCAATTTATCGCAAAAATATGTAGCGTCGAAAACCGAATCCGTTATCTTGTGCATGTCGAACGTATTAAAAAACTTATCAGTGAACAAAACAGTTTATGACGTAAATTACTAAAACACTTTTTTGTTGCATAGTATAATATGACTGTCCTTATTATCTCCTCGACAGAGGATCCTGCCAGTACAAATATAAAAAACAATCTTTTGGAACAAACAACTTGGGAGGAACAAGGAGTCTTTTACAACGCCCCCGTCTTACAACACCATTCGATGAAAAACCTTGTTCTTGTTACCATCCCAGATAAAAAAATACGACATGAGAACATCGATATCGAAGTACAAGAACAATTACAGATAGATCCAAAGCTGGCGATATTTCTGTCAAGACACCGCAGTAAAATGGAGGAACCAACACTAACAGTTCATCCTATAGGAAATTATGGTGAAGCGGAGTTTGGTGGACAATCAAAGACCTTAGTTCCTGCGGCACCACGAACGATGACCTATTTGCTACGACTGATGAAAAAAAACCTGAACAAAACAGATCTTGACTACCAAATCTGTTACGAAGTCACTCATCATGGACCATTTCTTAAGATACCAACATTGTTCATTGAGGTTGGAAGCACCGAGCTTCAATGGCAAAAAAAAGAACCTGCATCGATTATCGCAACATCGCTTCTTGAGCTGTTTACAAGATATCATTATGAAGAGCAACATCCACAGGACATCCCAATCCTCATTGGCATAGGTGGAGGCCATTATGCCCCAAGATTTACGGATGTCGCATTTCAGAAAGACGTTGCCTTTGGTCATATGATTCCATCCTACCATATCGACTCAGGCAGTATCGATTGGACGATGATTGAGAAGGCAATACAGGCCACCCCAAACATGACTGGGGTCTATATCCATAAAAAAGCACTTAAAAAATCACAGGTTACTCACTTCAAGCAAGTATTATGTGACCACAACATCCCAATAGTCTCTAGCCAGGAACTACCCTTGCTGCTGTAACTGTTGTTTTGCGAGGAGATGGGCATGCCGTAATGGTTCAGGGTTTTTAAAAAAACTAAGATGTTTTACTGTTTTTAAACTGGTTGCGAGAGAAACATGGTGTCCTGGAGAAACATAAATTGGTCTCATTCCGTTTTTTAACGAGAATGCATATCCCCGTTGTTCATTGTTGATGAACACCTTTGAATCTTTCACTGTTCCATAAAGAAGGGTTTTTGCCACGCCAATCGTTGGAAGATCTAATTGTATCCCTGCATGAGATGCAAATCCACAATACGCAGGATGGATGATGCCGTTTCCATCAAGAAGGAGCACGGAGGGTTTGGATTGAAGATTGCGTATAAGTTTTCGAACAAGGGGAAATTCTCGATACGCAAAATATGTTGAAATGAAAGGGAAATCCGTCTGAGAGAACACTATAGATTGTTCAATAATCTGCTTAGTGTTATAATCGATTACGACACAGGATCCACATGCTTTATCAAACTCGTTGTCAGGATATGCGACGTCAACGCCAGCGACCGTCTCTATATCGCTAAAATTGTCTGTGAGCGATATTTTTTTGCTGAGCTGTAGTTGTTCCTGACGTAGTGTTTTTAACGGATACCCTGTTTGAAAATCATCGAAGAACACAGTATCAAAATCAAGGATTTTTCCATTTTCCACATGGATTGAATCCTTGGATAATCGTCTAATTTTATCCTGTATCCCTAGTCCAAATCCACCAAGTCTGCCATCGGAATATACAATCTTGTAACAGGGCATATCATCCGCGTCTGGATTTTGGTTCATCATCCGACCAACTGCTCTTGCTGCGATTTTATCTCCTAACGCTTCAGCGACTGCACCATATGTCGAAACCTTTCCAGGGGGAATCTGCCGAACTAGGTCATAGGTATATTCAAAAAGATTCATATAGAAATATCAATTATGTGGTGTAAATAATTTTCTGCTTCCGTCTCTATAACGGAGCAGGAGAGCAACGGATGTACTATGAACTCGATTAAATTCCTTGGAACTGCAGGAGCACGGTTTGTTGTCATGAAACAACTTCGGGCGTCTGGTGGTCTATGGCTTACTCTTGACGGAACACAATTGTTGGTCGACCCGGGTCCTGGCTCCCTTCTCCATTGTCTCTCCAGCAGACCAAAGCTCCACCCGCAAGATCTAGAAGGAATTATTCTTACCCATCGTCATCTCGATCATTCCAATGACATCAATATCATGATTGAAGCAATGACAAACGGTGGATTTACAAAGAAGGGAGTCGTGTTTGCTCCAAGAGACGCGTTGGAGGACGATCCGGTGATTCTGAAGCATGCAAGACAGCAAGTAGAACGAATCGAAACTCTCAAAGAAAAAGGAAAGTATCAGCTGGGAACTATCGTTTTTGAAACACCAAAACAGTTGAAACATGGGGTTGAAACCTACGGAGTTAATTTTAGAGGGAAAACCTGTTGTATTTCTCTGATTACCGATACGGATTATTTTTCAGATCTTGCTTCGTATTTTACAGGAGAAATTTTGATTATCAATGTGGTGCTTAAGGATGATAAACGAAACATTGAACATCTCTGTTTAAACGAAGCGGAACAAATCATTGTGGAAAACAAACCAAAACTTGCGATTCTGACACATTTCGGTATGGGGATGGTAAAAGCAAAACCATGGGAAATTGCAGAGAATCTCTCCAAGAAATACGGTGTTCAAATTCTTGCAGCTCAGGATGGCATGCAAATCGACATCGATCGATATACAAAATAGTTATAATTCTCTATAGTGATATCAAAAACGATGACAGTACGGGCGCTCCTGCCAAAATACCATGATATCCTGGAAGAAAATGGTACAGCTGTGTATCATAACTGTAAACATATCCCAGTCTCTTTTGAGAAAACTCAATCAACCGATGACCTTTGGCACATCCATGATGAGGCACTTGGGTTGTGGAATATGCAAAATACAATGCCGTTGTCATCGCTTCTTGATCTGAAAATCGAACTTGCAGACCGCCTCTTCAAAGAATGTTGCTTCTGTGAGCGTAGATGCAGGGTGGACCGTAGAAAAACCCAAGGGGTATGCGGCGTCCAGGAATCACATATCGCTCTTGAGTTTTTACATTATGGCGAGGAACCTGTGCTTGTCCCTTCGCATACGATCTTTTTTTCAGGATGTACGTTTCATTGTGTGTTCTGCCAGAATTGGGATATTAGCCAGGTCCCCTGTGGAACCATCATAGCACCTAAACAGCTCGCACTTACGATACAACAGCGGAAAAACCAAGGGGCGAAAAATGTAAACTGGGTTGGAGGTGACCCAACATCAAATCTCCTCTACATCCTTAAGGTTTTAAAGCAGTTGGACAGCAATATTGCACAGGTATGGAACTCAAATATGTACTGTTCTCAAGAGACAATGAAGCTGTTACGGGGAGTTATCGATATCTATCTTACAGATTTTAAATATGGGAATGACGCCTGCGCAAAGAAGCTTTCTAGTGTTGAAAACTATGTTTCAGTAGTAAAAAGAAATCATTTGGACGCGTATCAGCATGGAGAAGTCATTATACGGCATCTGGTGCTGCCAAATCACATTGAGTGTTGTTCAAAACCAGTCATAGACCATATCGCAGAACACCTGCCAAACGCTGTGGTGAACATCATGGCTCAATATAGACCTGAGTACATTGCCTACGAATACAAAGAAATATCCAGACCGGTTTTTCCTGAGGAGGTTGCACAGGTAAGAGAATACGCAGAACACCGCGGACTCCATCAGATTTAAGGCGTATATTATACCTCGACATGTGTTTCTTGCGTTATCCTTGCTTTGCCGCCTACCTTAATTTCATCGTTGCCTATCTCGATACATACTCTGCCGGGTCTGCCAACGATATCCCCTTGTTCACAGATAAAACTGTTTTCTTTTATTTTTTTATGTCGTGCTACATAGCTGCAGACAGCACCGTTTGCAGTGCCTGTAACCGGATCTTCGTTTACCCCGTACAATGGTGCGAAGTTTCGTGCATGATACAGGGAACGAGGTTCGATTGTCTCAAAAGTAAAAACATGAAAGCTGCCTGCACCTACCATTGTACATATCTTTTTTATCTTCTCAAAATCAGGGATCATGTCTTTAAGGTCATCAAATGATTTCACACAAATTGGTAGTGTGTAAAGACCGGTTGATACAATTTGTTTTGGCAAGGAATCATCGATATCGTTTCTGTCGATATGAAGCGAATCTGCAATAAGAGATATATCTAAATGTATATTCTTATATATATCTTTCCCTTGTGTCATCATGACCTTATCAATTGTATTCTCATCATTTGATCGAATCGTAACCGGTAACACACCAACGTTTGTCTCCTGAGTCACTATCGTGTTTTCCTTTTGTGGAATAACCCCTTTTACCGCCATAGCAAAGAATGTCGCAATCGTTGCATGACCACACAGATCAACTTCAACAGCTGGTGAAAAAAATCGAACTTTGAAGTCCGCAAGAGTGCTGGGATACACAAAAGCGGTCTCAGAGACACATAACGTTCTCGATATTTGCCTCATCTGTTCATCGAATAAGTCAGGTGCACCAAGGACAACACCTGCAGGGTTTCCACCCTTAAGTGATTCGGTAAACGCATTAACCTTCAAGACGTTGACATTCATTGCACCTCACCGTCGATGGTTCCACTGCTTGGCAGAGAAACGTTCTTTTTCAAATTGCTCTGCCAAGGCAATTTCTTCTTTACGTAACATACCATCAATTAGCTCCACATGAAATTCTTCCTCAAAACCCGTCTTCATTGCTTCTGCGACTTGCGTAAAATGCATCTCCTTTCCTAGAAGATGCCTCACGGACGTAACCCTCTGTTTTACATCAGCGATAAGCTTATCCTTTATCTTTTCATTAGGGACCCGTAGCACAGAAAACATTTTATTGACATCAACGTCCATAAGAACCGTCCCATGCTGCAAGACTGTTTGCAACTTTCTTGTCTGAGCGTTCCCTGAGATCTTTCGTCCACCAGCCACAATGTCATTAATAGGAGCATAGATGCTCTCAATTCCAATATGCTGAAGACCCTTTATAACAGCTCCACAAATCCTACCGTAGCTTGCCATGATATTTTTTGGGATTTCCACATGAGATTCCGGAATCACAATACTATACGTTAATTCCTTCTCATGAAACACAGCCCCCCCACCTGTGATTCTTCGAACGTAATCAACACCAAACCGCTCACAGGCTTGAATATCAATCTCATCTGTTAAACTCTGGAAATAGCCAATCGAAATGGCAGGGGGCATCCATCCGTAGAACCGTACTGTCGGAGGGACCTTCCCTTTACTATTTGCCACAAGTATCGCCTGGTCTATCGCCATATTGGAAAACGCGGTGTTCATACCGGTTTGTATCAATCTCCACTGCTCTTTCATACTCTACACATCAAAATTCCTTGTACAAGACCTTCCGCATCCAGTCCGATAAACTCGATATGATGCTCACTGATGATTGATTGGATCTTCCTAAGTAATTGTTGTTTTTCCATCACAGTACCATGGATTTCTCGTTCCATCAGTTCTACTGCTTCTTCAGGGTAGACGAAAAAATCGCCTGTGATTCGAATGTCCTTGATAACATTCTTTCGTTCATCGTATTCAACAGCGATTTTCAGTAACTTCCCCCGAGGGACTTTATAGATAGAGTGGGATCTCATGGTCCTCATGGATATGGGTTTATCTTTTTTTAACATTCTGTTCTCAAAACGGCTACAGCAGTGCATTCTCTGCATGATAGGAGCTTCTAACAAGCGGTCCTGACTCGACATGCAAAAAACCCATTTGAAGAGCAACAGTCTTCATCTCTGAAAACTCCTCTGGCGTATAATATTTCTTCACCTCTGCATGTGCCCGTGTCGGTTGGAGGTACTGACCAATCGTTAAAAAATCAACCTCAGCGTCTTTCAAATCACGCAGTGTCGCATGGATCTGTTCGATTGTTTCCCCAAGTCCTACCATAAATCCGGATTTCGTTGGAATGTCTCTCTTTTTTCTCTTTACCGCCTGTAAGACTTCCAAGCTTCGCTGGTAGTTTCCTTGCGGTCGGATCACCGGGAATAACTCTTCGACAACCTCGATATTATGGTTAATAACATCCGGAGATGCATCAACTATTTTTTGTATCGCTCCTAAATCTGCTTGGAAATCCGGGATTAACACCTCGATTTTACAGGGTTCATTCAAAATCCGTATCGCTTTTATGGTGTCATAAAAAACACCTGCGCCACCATCGGTAAGATCATCGCGTGTCACCGACGTAACCACCACGTACTTCAATCCAAGAATCCGTACGCTCTCAGCGACATCTCGTGGCTCATTTGGGTTTAAGCGGTCAGGTGAACCATGAGCGACATTACAGTAACGACAGTTTCGGGTACAAACGTTTCCAAGAATTAAAAAAACAGCGGTTCCATTACCAAAACATTCAGCGATATTTGGGCATTTTGCCTCCTCGCAGATCGTATGTAACTTCGCAGACCTAAGGAGATTTTTTACTTTAGAAAAATTTTCTCCTCCACCAATTCGTACCTTAAGCCAATTCGGATGACGTCTCATGATACGCAAAGAAAAACCATTGGTGTTTATAATTCTGTTGTCCAATTTTTTTGTATGAGAAAGAGTCCTATACTCCCATAGTAACACGTAGTAAATCCCGTAACCCTGGGGAGACACCAAGAATGAAGATGCCGATTTTAAGAAGGTTAATCAACCGTGGATACCGCTCCGACTCCTTCTTGTAATAGATATCGAAAACAAAAATCACTAGGATAATCAAGAGAAACTTGACGATTGGAAATAACGGCGGCCATACCTCCATAAGTGTGTTTGACGCAGGATGCTTCTCGATATAGGACGGTAACCCCATCTGCAAAGGATCATAGATGCTGATGTAACTCGTTATCCCATCAATCAGATGCCCCCCAAGCATCGAGAGATTCAAGGGATGCTTGTACACTGTGATACCCTCGTTGTTCCGAAAAACCCATGCAACGAGCGCAACGATACCAACAATCAGACTAACAAGACCCAGAATCAGCCATAAAACATTTAGATAGGTACCAGAGGAACTGCTCCATTGATCGCCTACCATCCATCGTCCGACAAGGAAAAAACATGGAACGACAATAAGTAGTCCCCCTGAAAAAATAACAGTATTTATCGTCACTGTCTGTTTCTTAAGAAAACGGTAAAGCAGAGGAAGAAAAGCGAAAAAGGACAGCATATAGAAGAACCAGGGTTCAATGATAGACGCACCGTAGTCAAATCCCAAAACCCAGAGAAACGTATAGGTCACGTCAATAAGCAGAAACAATGCTAGGAGAATTAGAAGAGTTTTTTTTAGGGAAAATGCTTTTTTTTGCAGATGGTAGCCTAAAAAAAGAAAGATAAGGACAAAAAAGGCTGTCTGAAAGTATATGAGTGGTGATATGAACCAATACACAAAAGGTTCAGTGAAATAATTGGTGTCCTCCAGGACACGCGTCACTGGACCAAACAGGATATAGGGAAACAGTGCAAGGCAGAAATACCAGTCAATACGTATGGCAAGTTTTTTTAATAGCTTATATAACGCATAGAGGGCGCAGACAAGGATGATTCCGTAGGTAATCTCAGAAATTAGCGTGTATCCCTCCTGAGCAACGACACCATTATGTGAGACCGAATGGCCAGTCGCATCAGCAACCACGGGACCCCAGTAGTATTTCCAGATCCATTGGTCGTAAATCAGAGTCGGTGCAAGGAGATACCCTAAAACGATCGCTGCAAGAATCCCAAGTAATATCCCAAGTGATAAGACAATTTTTTGGTGTGCGGTTATCGTTGGAAGGCTCATATTCACAGGACTAAGAAAACGAGCATATATTAATGTACCTTCCTCTTTTTATTGAACGTACGAATTATTATAAAGGAAAAATATAATGTATAATAACGGGGAAATATGATAAAAAAAACACTTGGAATCGTCTGGATAGTACTATTACTCCTACCATTAACTCAAGCAAGCTTCACGAAAAACGATACCATTCAAGAAATGCTTCTGTTACCTCCTTCATTCAGTTGGCGAGATATCAATGGAACCGATTATACAACTCCTATTAAAGATCAGTCACCCGCACCAACCTGCGAGGCGTATGCTCTCTGTGCAGCCCTAGAAACAAAAATGCAGTATCAACTCCAGGAACTCTATACCCCAGATCTTTCAGACAATCACCTGTACTATTATGCAGGAGGGACCATCGAGGAAGGATACGTCAACCTCGTTGATGCCGCAAACTATCTTATGGAATATGGTGTCCCCGATGAAGGATGCTTCCCTGAACCACATCGACCAATGGATTACCCTTTTGAAAGTCTTCCTGGATGGGAAAACCGCACCGTGAAAATCACTGAATGGGGCTGGGTCGATCATGACGTCAACGCAATGAAACAGGCACTCATAGAACATGGACCGCTTGTCATCTGCATCAGATTCTGGAGAGATTTCTTTTTCTATTTCGGAGGCGTATACAGACATCATATAGGAAAACCGGTGGCAGGTCATGTCGTTACCATCGTTGGCTACGACGATAGCAAGAGCTGTTGGATTGTAAAAAACAGCTGGGGCACGAAATGGGGGGAGAACGGATGGTTCCGGATGTCCTATGATGCAGATATGATAGCTGAATGGTATGGGGAAGATACGGGGGTTATGTATGTCGAGGGCGTATATGGAAATCTAAAACCAGACGTCCCGAAAGTATACATCGACGCCCCATTCTACTATCGAACCTATCTATTTGGAAGAGCAATCCCCACACTTTTGAAAAAACTCCCTCTCCAGAATGCGGCAGCCCGGATTTTTGGGTCTCTTACCGTACAAGTCACAGCGGAAAACACAAATTCAATTGAGTTCTTTATCGATGATGTATCAAAACATGTCGATACAGAAGCGCCTTTTACCTGGGATCTCGAAGCAACACGCGGACTGCATACAATGACTGTGAAAGCAACCAACAATCACAATCTCTCTTCTCTTGATATATTAGATTTCTACGTGATTCTCTAATACCATTCTTATGTCAAGTGTTTTAAGAGAGATAGAGAGAAAGCCGTTTATAAAAAAGCAACAGGAATAAAACCTACGAGCATCTTAAAAAGCATTTGAGAGTGGGATTATCATCAACGGACCATCTCGAGAAACGTTAATTTCTTATGGAGTGATTAATAAAGCTTCCGGTACACCATAAAGAAAATATAATAAACCTGTAGATTACTCCCCCGAAACAACTATGGAGCGATTTACCAAATTCAAAACGATGATTTTCCCTAGAGAAGTCATCGTTGGTCATAACACAACCGACCAAATAAAAGGAATATGCAATCATCTGGCACCAAGTAACAGCCTTCTTCTTGTCTGCGACAAGAACACCAAGAAGATATCTGGCGATCGAATCGAAAAGATACTTTCTGGTGCTGGGTATGACGTCAACATGGTTGTCCTTTCATTACCCTTGATAAAACGAGATGTACTTCCCGCATGGCCTACAATTCGAGAAGTCAACACAGTTGTAAAAGAAGCAAAAAGAACAGGATCTGATTTCCTCCTTGGCGTTGGCGGCGGTTCTGTAATCGATGTTACTAAATGTGCCGCCTATGAACTATCAACAAACTTTGTTAGTGTCCCTACGTCTGCTTCGCATGATGGCATGGCATCACCCCGTGCGGCATTAAAAGACAAAAAAGGGTCCATCTCAAAAACCGCAATCTCTCCCATGGCAGTGCTTGCTGACACCGCAGTGATCATGAGAGCTCCCTATCGGATGCTTGCCTCAGGATGCGCTGATGTGATATCGAATCTTACCGCGGTCAAAGATTGGGAGCTTGCTCATCGATTAAAAGACGAAGAATTCAGTACCTTTGCTGCATCACTTTCAACCACTTCCTCTCAACTGCTACTCAAGAAAGCAGAAGATATTCGGACAGGACTAGAAGAAGCGGTCTGGCAGGCGATAAAATGCATGGTCGTTTCAGGGGTCGCAATGAGTGTTGCTGGAAACACACGCCCTGCCTCTGGCGCTGAACATATGTTTTCCCACATGCTTGATTCCATTGCACCAGGAAAAGCATTACATGGAGAACAATGTGGAGTCGGTTCCATCATGATGATGTATCTTCATGGTGGGGATTGGCAGCAAATCCGCGATGCATTAAAAATGATCGGAGCTCCGGTAACCGCCAAAGAACTAAACATCCCAAAGAAAAAAATTATTCAGGCGCTTATGGGCGCGCAGAAAATTCGTCCTGATCGATATACCATCCTTGGTGAACTTGGATTAACAGAGGATGCTGCAAAGAAACTTGCGAAGATAACTGGAGTGACATAATGGTTCTAGTGACTCTTGTTGGTGAACAACTTGCGGTGGAAGGAACAGATTTCACGTACCTCGGTTCAAACAGTGAATGCAGAAACTGTCAACTTAAAACCGTTTGTTTTAACCTTAAACCAGGACGAAGCTACCGTATTACTAAACTAAGGGATAAATACCATGAGTGTACCATACATGAAGGACGTGTGATTGTCGTAGAGGTAGAAGAACTCCCGTTGACCGTAGCAATTACCAAAGAGCAACCTGAGGGAGCAACGATAACAATAGAAAAGAAGGATTGCAAAAATATCGGCTGCGACTCATTTGATATTTGTGCCACTACCACAATTCAAAATGGAAAACCATTTACAATCAAAAAAATTTATGGAAAAATACAATGTCCCAGACACTTTGAGTTATATAAGGTAGATGTCTCGGATTAATACCTAAGAATGTAATTCCTGATTTTTACAATAACTACTACCTAGTTATATCTTCGCATCACTTTTTAAAAGTTTTACCTTGTCAAGCTTCTCCCAGGTAAAATCAGGTTCTTCCCGTCCAAAATGACCATACGCCGCGGTGTTCTTAAATATTGGTCGACGCAGATCTAGTTGTCTGATAATATCAGCAGGTTTTATTGGAAAAAATTCTTTGATGAGCGTCTCTATTTTGTCAAGAGAAATCTTATTCGTCCCAAAGCATTCAATGTTGATAGAAACCGGTTCGGCGACACCGATTGCATACGCAAACTGGATTTCACATTTCTCAGCAATACCTGCGGCAACGATGTTTTTTGCGATGTACCGTGTCGCATACGCAGCGCTGCGATCGACCTTGCTTGGGTCTTTTCCCGAGAATGCTCCACCGCCATGTCTGCCGATACCACCATAGGTGTCGACGATAATCTTTCTCCCTGTTAAACCAGCATCGGCGTATGGCCCGCCACGGACAAATGATCCTGTTGGGTTGACGTGATAAATGGTATCCTTATCGATCCATTCATTACACACAGGGTTAATGATCGTTTCAAGCACATCTTTTCGAATTCGCTCATTGGAAACACCGCCATCGTGCTGAGTCGAAACGACAATCGTATGGGCGCGAAGGGGTTTTCCTTTTTCGTCATATTCGATTGAAACCTGGGATTTACCATCAGGTCTTAAGTACGGGATTCTGCTAGATTTTCTCATTTCTGATAAACGTTTCGTCAGTTTATGCGCAAGAAGGATTGGTACGGGCATGAATTCCTTTGTTTCGTTACAGGCGTACCCATACATCATCCCTTGGTCGCCTGCACCTTGCTCTTTGTGGAGGTTTTTTATCGCGGTAACACCTTGGGAGATATCTGGGCTTTGCTCCGTTATCTGAACCCATACAGAGCAGGTTTCCCATTCGATACCATATTCTGATTTGGTGTACCCAATCTTTTTGATGGTATCACGGACCACATGCGGGATATCAATATACGCCTCCGTTGTCATCTCACCAAAGACCATCACTCCCCCGTTCTTTGTCGCTGTCTCAATCGCAACTCGTGAGTTTTTATCCTGCCGAAGCGCTTCATCAAGAATTGCATCTGATATCAGATCACACATCTTATCTGGATGTCCTTCGGTGACAGATTCTGAACTTATGATAATCTTTCGTTTTGCCATACACTCACCCAAGAAAGAAACTCTTGTATAAGAGACTCCACAACTAAAAGGAATTTATTAAGTTTATCAAAGAAAAACGAAGGCAGAAAAAAAGGAAAATCCTCTTATCCTATTTTTCTGGTTGTCGTCCACATGTCCTCATCGATAGTGCCATAGATGTCTTCATCAGAGAAATTCTTCGCCTGTTTCTTATCAACAATAACTACGCTGCGTTCCGGGTTGTTTTCCTTTGAATACCGAGCGATTGTATCCTTTTTCAGACGCCAGTAATGGGTACGCCATTCCCGTCCATCGTACAGAGTCGTTTCCTCCCGTTCAGTCGTAAGCATACCTTCTTCTTCCAGGATGTAGAACAGCTGTCGATCTTCAGGGTCAAGTACATTGTCAATGACCCGGTCGTCAAACCCGAAGATATCCATGACAAACCCGGCGTCACGTCGTGCTTCCTCAATATCAATCCCAACACGATTTGCGATAGCTTTCGATAAATCATCTAATGTAATAATTGTCATAAAAATTCCTTTCCATTACGTTTTCATTCTCTCTTTGATCGCTTCCTGCCTTTGAAGTTGTTAATTAATCCGCAATATATCTGTACGGACCTCCTATATATAATTTTCTCTATTTGATAGATTTTTTATGATTTTTTTGGTCACAAACACAAAAGAGAAAAGCATTCAAGCTAAAATAGAGGGAATATGATACTGCTGTGGTGCGTACATGGAGTTATCCCTTCAGAAACGATTATTACAGAGATTACAGGATATTGATCGAAAGAACCTCCCAGACTTACATGTCGTTATGCTCCCTGATTTCTTTGTTGATCATGTTCTTCGTTTCGATTCTCTTGAACAGACATGCGATGACATAAGAACCATTGCCGAACAAGGAGGGGGAAACATCCCTGGAATCCCCCAACAAATCCATCAGGGTGGAAATGCCGCCAATACTGCTCTTGGTCTTGCACGTCTTGGCATACGCAGTCATCTGATTTGTCAAACCGACCCTTTTGGCTTCTATGTCCTTGAATACTTCTTAGGTAAAAACGGTGTGGATCTTTCAGGGGTGAAACGCAATGGAGCACTTGCCCTTACCACAGTGATAGAGCTTCAAAAACAGCATGCAAATATCATGCTTGGCGATCCCGGGTCGGTTGCCACGTTTGCCTTTGAGCAATTAACCAATCATGATTACGAACTGATTGCATCTGCAAACCTGGTGGGGGTAACAAACTGGAATCTAAATCATTTTGGAACCGACCTGGCCTACAAGGTTTTCGAGATGGCAAAGAAACATAATGTGAGAACATTCTTTGATTCTGGTGATCCCTCCCCCCGTCGCCATGAGATCCCAACGCTTGTCAAAAAAGTGCTTATGAACCCTAACTTGGATATTTTTGGACTTAACGAAAACGAACTACGATATTATAGTCAATCCGATTGTATGACACAGGCTGAAATGATTACCGCAGCGGAAACATTGAAAAAGAACATACCAGCACGTATTGATTTGCATACATCGTTTTTTTCTAGTTCGGTTCATAGCACATCAACAGTGATACAAACCATTCCACTTTCGACAATATACCGACTCACAGGTGCAGGTGATGCATGGAACGCGGCGAATATCTTCGCAGATTTACTTGGGTTTGCAGATGACGAACGATTACTGTTTGCAAACATAGCTGCAGGTCAGTATATTTCTTCATCAGCGGTTATCCATCCAACGATTGACATGGTCATTAATTATATTAAAAACAATCTATAAATTTGTAAACCTTTCTCTCATATCTCTTAGTATTTCCAGACATTTATCACAAGGTATTTATACAAAATATATTAATTCTATAAAAAAATTTATATACTATCTCTCCTTATCAACTTAAGAATG
>MUGE01000160.1:0-3997 GCA_002900545.1 Thermoplasmata archaeon M11B2D
GGGTGTTGCGGTCACCGCGGAAAAACCAAATCTCTTCGGAAAATGCCTGGTGCTGTCGGTTCTGCCTATGACCCAAGCAGTCTATGGTCTGCTCACCACGATTCTGTTGATGCTTGGTGCCGGGCTTCTTGGTGGGACTGCTCGAGCGGATATGACAAGCCCGGTTCTTGGTTCTGCTGCAGTCTGGATCGGACTGATTATTGGACTTACCGGGATATCTGCGATAAACCAAGGGATGGTCGCATCCTCCTCAATAAGCGCTGTTGGGAGAAACCCTAACGTCGCGGCTCGTGGCATCATTTTCACGGTTATGACAGAGACAATCGCTATCTTTGGGTTGCTTGCAGGCATCCTGCTTATGACCGGACTTGGGCTATTGTAAAAAAAATTACACTACGAAGAAAAGGAAGAACATCATGTCTGCAGAAAAAATCATTGAACGGATCAACAACGACGCGGAAAAGCAAATAAAGCACATCATGGACGACGCAGAGAAACAATCAGAGCTAATCTTACAGAACGCCAAGGCAGAGGCAAAAAGACAGGCTGAATCGATGCTGAAAAATGGACAACTTGAAAGCGACAACGCAAAAAAAATCCTGGTTTCAAAAGCGGTACAAGACGTTCGACGGGACATGATGAACGCAAAGGAAGAGATAATCGACCTGTGTTTCTCCCAAGCACTTGAGAAACTTCGAGCCTTACCAGACCATCAGTATAAAACACTCATCGCCACGCTGTTACAAGCAGGGAAAAAGCGTCTGGGTAACGACTGCACCGTCTCTGTTTCCCGCACCATCGACAAAGAAATCGCTACGCAGGAACAGGTAGCTGTCCAAGGGGAAATAAGCGCGATAGGGGGAATCATCCTGCATTCAGCCGATGGGAGAATCACTGTCGATAACACCTTTGAAGGTCTGCTGAACCGCAAGAAGGACGAAATCCGGATACATGTTGGAAAACTATTGTTTCCATCCTAAGGTGACCACGTGTTAGAAGAGATCCTTAATCCAAACTCCATCTTCTTTTGGCTACTCATCCTTAGCATTCTTACCGTTGTTTTTGCCTTCATCATCCGCTATTTCACCCCGTATGTGAAATTCATCTACCCGAATGCAAAATTCGAAGCAATCGGGAATCCATTTCTCATTGAAAAAGAATTACAGGTTCTTGCGGAGCACACAAGCCTTGATGCGTTCAAAGACCGGGTAAACGTGCTGCGGGACTATCAGGTCACTGGTGATACCGTCTCATCCATCCAAAGCTCATTGGATCAGAACTTACTGCAAACGATGCGAATGATGCAAAACGATAGCCCAAAGAAAATGCATGCATTCTACGAAATCTACCTCCAACGAATAGATTTCTATCTGGTGAAAAACGAAATAAAACAAAAACTGCAGGGAAGTAGCGCAGAATCGTACCTTGACAAGGCTATTCTCCCGATAACACGTGATCTGCTTGACCGGATTAACCATTCCACAAAAGAGACGATGCCAGCGCTGTTGGCATCCTATGACTTTGATACGGAATTAATCGAAGAACTCTCGAAAGAAAACCCGGACATGCTTCAGATTGATATTCTGTTTGACAAACAGTTCCTCCGCAGGTTAAAGGACGTTTCCGTCCCACGGAATTGCGAGCAAACAAAACAGGATTTCATAAAACATGTCATTGACATGCTCTTGATAAAACATCTGCTCCGAGCAAAACACCTCTCATACCCACCAGAGGTCTGTAAAACCATGTTCCTTGGGGAGGGAAAGCAGATTGCACAATGGCGATTTGAACAGATGGTTGAGGCACCTGACATCCCTCAGCTCATCACCGCCGTCGAGGGCACCACATATTTCTCTGCGTTGTCTGGAGCATCGGATCGATATGGAAAAGAAAAATCAGTTCATCTGTTTGAGCAGGTCATCCATGGATCGTTTCTGCAGCGGGTACGAGAACTCTCCCTTCAGAACTACCAGACCATCGGTCCAAGTCTGCGGTTTTTGGTCTCAAAAGAGTTTGAGATACAGAATCTAAAGGTCATTGTAAAAGGGATAGCAGAGCAGCTCTCTAAAGAGATGATACAACCGAATCTTGTCACGGAGGCGACATCATGAAGATTGCTGCACTAGCGGATAAAGAGACGGCTACTGGCCTGCGGTTTGCTGGGGTCCATACGCTGGTGATCCCAACGCAAGACACATTACTTTCGATGTTTCAGGATTTGATAAAAAACGATGACATCGGTGTGGTGATTACAACAGAAAGAATCGCGCAGGATCTTGGAGCAACGCTAAAGGATTTTCGTATCCATCAGAAACGACCGATTATTGTTGAAATCCCTGATAAGAAAGGGAAGATAGACGGTCATATCGATATTGTATCACATTTGATAAAAAAAGCAGTTGGTATAGATGTTAGTAAGAAAGAACAACAACGATAAAATGGAGGAGTTACATGTCTGAAATCAAAGGGAAAATTATACGGATCTCCGGTCCCGTCATCGAAGCAAACGCCATGAGAGGATCGAAGATGTATGATGTCGTGCGAGTTGGGTCTGAACGTCTCATCGGTGAGATAATCCGGCTACATGAGGATGTCGCAACCATTCAGGTTTATGAAGATACCAATGGGTTAAAACCAGGGGAAATCGTCTCCTCGACCCGGGAGCCGTTGTCTGTGGAGCTTGGGCCAGGACTTATCTCAAACATCTTTGATGGGATCCAACGACCATTGCCAGCCATCTACAAACAAACAGGTGATTTCATCGCCCGAGGCGTGGAAACCTCCCCCCTTGACCGGAAGAAGAAATGGCACTTTGTCCCACGCGCAAAAAAAGGCGACACGCTAAAAGGAGGCGATGTGCTTGGTGAGGTCCAGGAATCACCGCTTATTCTTCATAGAATTTTAATCCCCCCGCAGCTGGAAGGAACACTAACGTCTATCAACCCAGAGGGTGAGTATACCATTGATGAGCCGGTCGCACAGCTTGAAACCCCAACTGGTCCCCTACCGTTAACCATGACCCATCGATGGCCGGTTCGTAAGGCACGACCCGTCACTAAAAAATTCGACCCGTCACTTCCGCTCATCACCGGTCAACGGGTGATCGACACGTTTTTCCCGATAGCTAAAGGCGGCACCGCTGCAATCCCTGGAGGGTTTGGTACCGGTAAAACCGTCATGTTACATCAGCTTGCGAAATGGAGTGACGCCACCGTCGTCGTCTACGTCGGATGCGGTGAACGTGGCAATGAGATGACCGACGTGTTACGGGAGTTTTCCGATCTGAAGGACCCGAAAACCGGTGAGTTGTTACTGAACCGGACGGTGCTTATCGCAAACACCTCCAACATGCCTGTCGCTGCACGGGATGCAAGTGTCTACACCGGTATCACCATCGCGGAATACTACCGGGATATGGGCTATGATGTCGCATTGATGGCGGATAGCACCTCACGATGGGCTGAGGCGATGCGGGAGATTTCAGGAAGACTTGAGGAGATGCCCGGCGAGGAAGGATACCCTGCGTATCTAGCCTCACGACTTGCAGAGTTTTATGAACGCGCTGGGAGGGCACATCTCATCGGGTCAAATCATACGGAAGGGTCGATTTCTGTCATGGGTGCTGTCTCACCACCCGGCGGCGATTTCTCAGAGCCTGTTGCGCAAAACACCCTCCGGATCACTAAAGTGTTCTGGGCACTTGATGCTGACCTTGCAGACAAACGACATTTCCCGTCCATCAACTGGTTGAAATCCTACTCGTTGTACCTTGAACAGGTCAATCCCTACTGGGAGGAGCATGTAGGCAAAGGATGGCTGCAACTGCTGAATAAAGCGATGGCGCTGCTGCAGAAAGAATCAGAGTTACAGGAGATCGTCAAACTCGTTGGTCCTGATGCCCTTCCCTCTAGAGAACGCGCGGTTCTTGAGGGCGCACGAATGATTCGAGAAAATTACCTTCAGCAGAGCGCATTTCATGAGGTCGACACCTATTGCC
>MUGE01000161.1:0-3993 GCA_002900545.1 Thermoplasmata archaeon M11B2D
GTCCATGAATTGCTCGATTCCCGGGCAGAAGCTCGCATCTATATCTACCTTCTTCGGAAGAACGGTGCACGAAGCGAGGAGATTATCCGAGGCACCAGGCTTCATCCTAGCACCGTCCGAGAACTCCTTTCAAAGATGCATGAAAATAAAATCATTTTTCGGCAGAAAATCAAAACAGATCGTATCGGAAAAAACCCGTACAAATATGGCGCTGTCTCTCCTATTGTCCTCCTCCAACGTCGCGTGAAAATCATTGAATCACGACTCAATAAGATAGCAAACCTCAGTGGAAAAACGGAAAGCACCAAATACGTACACATCATGATTGGAAACCAAGGGGGTGAACAATGAACGTCGTACATCCCTTAGCAAAACTCCTTGTAAAACGACCAAAAACAGTCATCATTGTCTATACGATTATTACCATCATCATTGGTCTGCAGGTCAGAAACGTGTATATGCAGGCTGACTTGGCCACCTTTTTACCCAAGGACGATCCAACCCTGCAGCTCTGGACGAAAATTAACGAAGAATTTCAGATAGGGTCCACCATCATCATCTATGTCGAGGCTGACGATATCCGGGACCCCTACGTCCTACGTGAAATGGACCGTATCTCTACCAAGATAAATACCTATGAACTCGACAAAGGAAAAACGGACGGTATCTTTTCGGTTACAAGTATCGCCCAGCTCATCAAACAAGAAAACGCAAAACCACCACTTCCCAAGAACCTTGGGGGGACGGGGGTATTCCAAATCCCTGATGACCCGCAGTTAATCAACACCTACCTGGCGCGTCTTCAGGCAATGCAAGGAGTCCTTTTCCTTAATACATTTGATGTTGCGGTCATCATCTTCCAGCTCTCAGATGAAGCGGATTATTATCAGATATTAGAAAATGTAAAAGCCGCAATCGGGAAAGAAGCTCACTATTCAACTATGACCATCACCGGCTCGTACGCCATGCAACAAGCCATGAGAGATCAAAATCTCCGCTCCTTAAGCATCGTATTTCCCTTAGCCGCTCTTGGTGTTGCTGGTGCGTTGTTCTTCTTCCATAGAACACTGAAGGGACTGATCATTGGATTTATGCCGCTGGCATATGCTATTCTGCTTACATTTGGGGTTTTAGGTACGGTTCAACCTGAGATGACCATCCTTTCCATCGCCGTCATCGCATTGCTGCTTGGACTTGGAGTTGATTATTCGATTTATCTTGCGAATCGATTTGCCGAAGAGCATGATGTCAGCGATAAGATAACACGGGTGGAACGAACCCTGGGTTTGACGGGAAAAGCAGTGTTTCTGTGTGCGTTTACGACAATCATCGGGTTTGGATCCTTGATGACGTCTTCCATGCCGCCGATGGTAACGTTTGGTTTCGGATGTGCAATCGGCATATTTTTTGTATTTATTTCCGCAATAATTCTTGTTCCTTGTCTCTGTCTCATTTTACATTTTGAGAAACATGAAACCAACCATCATTGGAAACGTTTCGCAGCAGTGCTTGTTACCAATAGAAAGAGATTGTTTGCCATCTCATGTTTCTTTATTGTTCTCTCGTTGCTTGTACTTCCTCAGATAAAAACCGATGTCAACTACTTCGATATGGCCCCACAGGGTATCCCTGAAGTGGAGAAGCTCCTGGAATACTCAGAGAAGTTTGGTACTGGAGCAAATTTCAACGCTCTTTACATTGAAACCAACACCCAGGGTCTGACGTATCCGGAGGTCATCGAGGCTATCTATGAAATGGAAGAGGAGATCCGCAGTGTGGGTGGGTCTGCGTATTCGATAGCTGATGAGATAAAAAAGGTTAACGATGTGTTGGAACGAAGCAAGATTATTGAAACAATCGCTGAGTTTCTCGGAGTAAACACCATCATCCTTGATAAAATCGCAAGACAAGGACTAGTCGATGAGCAGTACTCAAAGACCTTTATTGTTGTGTCCTTTCCAGCGGGAACAAGCGTAGAAACATTAGAAAAACTAATTGACCGTGTCAATGACATCGCAGAAAATGCAGTCATCCCACAGAACGGGCGCGTCTCTCGCCTTGCCGGTCAGGATGTTGTCACCGTTGAGATTAATAAACAGATTATGAGCTCACAAGCAACATCCCTTTTCATTGCATTATTGTTGGTCCTTGCGTGCTTAATCATCGGATTTAATTCTATCGGAATCGGATTCCTCGCACTAATCCCTGTTCTCGTGGTCCTTGCCTGGGAGCCAGGGGCATTAGTAATGTTTGATATTCCTCTCTCCATCATCAATATCACCGTCGCTTCTATAATGATTGGAACCGGCATCGATTACAGCATTCAAACAACCCAGCGTGTTCGTGAGGAAATAGCAAAAGGTGTGCCGAAAACCGAAGCAGTACAAACCATGATTGAGACTACGGGATGGTCACTGGTGGGTGCAGCGACAACAACCTGTATGGCGCTGCTTTCAACCTTTGCTGTTGGTATCCCTGCACTCCATCAATTTAGTATCGTTGTCATAACATTGATTGGATTTTCCTTTATCGCAAGCCTGTGCGTCTTACCTACCCTTTTAACTTCACGATTTATTAAATAGTTTATATCTACTCTTAGTGGTATTGATGGTTACGTATAATACAATAATTTCAAAAAAAAATTTTGAACAGGATTATCGTTGAAACAACAAAATTTTTAAGAGACATACCACAGCATGTTCAAACAAGAAGAACGTATTCTCAAAATCATATACACCTACAGGATTCATCGCATCAGTTACACTAGGAGAGTACACTTATTGTCATTTTTTGGTTCTTGAGAAAATAATAAGAATAGCAAGCACTTCGACACGTCCAAGAATCATAAGGGCTACAAATACCCATTTGAGCTCTAATGCGAGAGAAGGGTTAATAATACCAGTAGTTAACCCGGTTGTAGAAACAGCGGAGGTTGTTTCAAACAGGGCGTCAACGGGTTGGAATCCATAGGAACTGACAACAAACGTAGAAAAAAACACTAATCCAATCATCAGGAGAACAACGACTGCTGCCTGGATGATAGCAGAATCGGTATAGTCCCTTCCAAAAAGTCTTATGGGGAAATTTTGCTCAGTGATACTTTCATAAATTGCTTTTCGCATGACTTTGAGTATCAGCACAAGGCGATAGATTTTGATTCCTCCTGCCGTTGAAAAACTCGCACCACCAACAAGCATGAGGAAAATCAAGAAGAATTTGAACCCGTCTGTAAACTCAGCGATGGAAACATAGCTAAACCCTGTGGTTGTCATAGCACTCACAATATGAAACATCGCTTCACCAGAAGAAAATCCAAAAAAAATCACGGTAATACCAATAGCAACGATTGCCATTACAAGAAACACTGAAAACTCCGAGGTGAAAAATTCTTTCAACCTTCTTTTAAACAATCCTGCGATGATGAAAAAGTTCGAGGCACCAAGAACCATGCAGAGGACAAGGACGACGTTCATGGGAAATGTTGTTGCGACGCTTGAGATATCACTGATAGGGGCAAATCCTCCTGTGCTGATTGCTGAGAATACGAACGATAATGCCTGTATAAGATTATGGTAGCCAAGTACGATACTCATGATAACCATGATGGCCGCGTACGCACAATAGATAAGGATAATCATGACAAATGTTTTTTTGATTTTTTGATCTTTGGAAAATCCCATGCCTTGTGCAAAATCCTGTAATTTTGCTTCAGGGTAAAAGAATGCAAGAAGGACTAAGACGATACTGATCCCGCCGATGAACTGCGTCAGTACTCGGTAAAACAGAATGGACTGGGGTATGGTGGAGATATCTGGTATGATGGAGAACGCTGTTGTGGTGAATCCTGCGGCTGCTTCAAAAATACTGTCTGTTATGTTCTGGATCATGTCACCGTCGGAAATGTTGATGTAGATGTAAGGGATAGAACCGATTATGCTTAACAGTACGAATACAAGGACAATTAAGGCACAGGAGCTTTTATAGCTTAATTCC
>MUGE01000162.1:0-3978 GCA_002900545.1 Thermoplasmata archaeon M11B2D
GTTGTAGGGACTGTTTTTGTTGTGTTGTGCCTGCTGGAAAAATGGCTGCTGGGTCGAGCAGTGGTTTGGGACAAAGTCTGCGATGATATGCAGGTCATGGGTATGGGCTTGTTGTATTAGATCTTTGAGGTCTTCTAGAGTTCCATACTGGGGATCGATCTGGTAGAAATCTGTGATGTGGTACCCATGGTACGCGGAGGTCTGGTAAAACGGGGAGATCCACAGTGTCGTCACACCAAGATCAAGGAGATAGGGGAGTTTGTCGATGATCCCTCTGAGGTTTCCTCCTAGAAAAACGGGTTGGTTCCAGTTCTCTGGTGATGAAAACCCAGCGAATCGGTCGATGAAGATATGGTAGATGACGCTGTTTTGTATCCAATCTGCATCATTCATCGGCGAACGGATGGGTTTGGGTCTTTTTTAGTGTTATGTTTTGTTTACGAGTTCACAGGTGGTTTTCTTTATATGCTCTGAGTGGATTCGTTAGTAGATGAGTGCTATGACGGAAGAGAATCGTATTCACCATGTCGCTGTCGAGTGTACAAGTGAGCATCATGCGGATTTGTTTTTTTCAACGGTCCTTGGTCTTCCGAAAGTAAAAAGTACGGTGCTTTCAAAAGAGCTGTCCGCTGCGATTTTTAGGAGTCCTAAGGAAGTTCGTTTCGTCTTTTACGACGACGGTATCACCCGGTTCGAGGTGTTCATTGCTGATGGATCGCAAAAGCCAACCTTTGCCCATATCTGCCTAACGATTGCTGATACAGATGATTTTGTTGCTCGCTGCAAGCAGCAAGGGTTGGCACCCTTCTTTGTTGAGAGAAACGGAAGGCAGTTGTTGTTTGTACGGGATTTCTGTGGGAATTTGTATGAAATAAAGTAATCGTCGTTATTTGTTGGTTTTTTTCTCAGAGAGGATTTCTCGGATTGGGATGTATGCGAGCAGTGCGCCGATAAAGGCAAAAACAAGTAATCCAGGCCACCATGGTGCTGTATCGAAGAATGCGAGGTGGATGCCAAGGACGATGAGGACTGCGATGACAACGCCCATGAGCGCTTCTCCTGCGACAAGCCCAGCGGTGAACAACAGCCCTGTGCGTATCGCGTTTTCTTTAGGGGTTACATCTGTTTGTTTGATGGCAAGTTCCCAGTCGCTGAGTTCCTCTTGTTCTGCGCTTCCGTATTTTTTCTCTAGGACAGTATCGGTAAGAGCACGGATTCCACCGCCGATGAAGATTGGGACAGAGAGCGTGAAGGGAAGGTAGATCCCGATTGCGACAGGGAGGACCGGGAGATTGATAAGGATGAGGACCAAAGCAAGCACTGCACCGGCGACTACGTAGGGCCACAGCATGTTTCCGCCAAGTACTCCTTGGACGATTCCTTTCATAAGGAACGCCTGTGGTGCAGGCAGTTTCGTACTGCCGATAGTGAATGCTTGATGGAGCACCCCGATGACGATTCCGACCGTGGCGGAGATGGCAAGCACGCCGAAGATCATGGAGATCTGTAGTTTCTTTGGTGTTGCCCCGATCATCTGACCGGATGCCATGGTCTGTAGAAGATCTCCGGAGATTGATCCGCCGATGCAGACGACTGCGGAGATGAAAATAACGACCGCCATTCCCTGCGTCCCGGTCACTCCAAGTCCAAGCATAAGCAGGCTGACGATAAGCAGGATGGTAACGGTGACTCCTGAGATGGGGCAGTTGGAGGAGCCGACAAGGCCGGTGAGGTATCCGGCAAGAGCGCTTGCGATGAACGCAAGAAAGATAGTGAGAATCGCCATGAGCAATGAAACGCCTATGAGACCTGAGAGGATTTGGTACAGCACAAAGATTGGTATCGTCATTGCTCCTATGGCAAGAAAGACAAGTTTGTAGTTGAGATCCTGTTCAGTACGTTTTTCTGTCTTTGTTCCCTGTTTTTTGAATCCAAGGACTGCTTCTTTGACGCTGTCGACGAGGTTTGTTCGTATTGAGTACACCGCCCAGAGACCGCCGATAAGCATTGCTCCGACGCCAATGTATCGTACCTGCTCGCTCCATACCTTGTAAAACCCGCCTATCAGGGGACCAAGCCCACTATATTCCGTTGTTGCTTCTGGGAGGCCTGATACCAGGATGAGCAGTGGTGCGATGATGACCCATCCAAGGAGCCCTCCAACGAGGACGTATGATGAGATGCGTGGTCCGATGATCCATCCGACCGCAAGAAGCGCCGGTGATGTGGTGGTTCCTGCGTAGAACCATGCTTCGCGTTCCTCTCCAAAGATAGCGTATTTTCCGATGCTGACGATCCCGTCGATGGTGTCACGGAAGAGGTTAAGAGCGAGTTGTCCGAATTTGAAGAGCGCGGCAGTGAGAGCCCCGACTGCCAGCCAGATCCCACTCACATGGTCTTTCTGCTGGGTTTGTTCTCCACCGACAGTGGTTGTCAGGACTGCTGCGACCGCGATTCCCTCTGGGAAGGGGAGGTCTGTTTTTACGACCAGTGCCCGTCGGAGGGGGACCATCCAGAAGACACCAAGCATTCCTCCGATGAGCGCGATGAAGGTTGTTTCCAGGTAATGTATCTCTGTCCATGCGCCAAGAAGGATAAGGGCAGGAATGGTGAAGATGACGCCTGCGGCGATGCATTCGCCTGCGGAGGCACCCATGGTTGCGATGTTGACCTCAAGGATTGTTGGTTTGAACGGTTTCATCAGGGCAAGTGCCATAACTGCGCCTGGGATGATGGCAGAGACCGTCATTCCAGCATACAGCCCGAGGTACGCGTTTGCTGCTCCTAGGACGATTGCAAGGAACGTTCCTACGAGGACTGCCTTTATCGTTAACTCTGGTATGGTTTTCTCTGCAGGGATAAATGAGGGGAAGTTCTCTCTGTCCATTTTATTCAAACTACTCTATAAATATAGTGTTGTGGGTATTAAAAGGTAATTGATGTCGAGATGCATATCTTAGGAGAGCGGGTAATGGAATGTTGGGTCTCCGACGATAACGGTATCACCGATGCTTACTGTTCCTATCATCGCCTCGGCAAGGGTTGTTCCGCTAAGAAGCTTAGGCATGACGTTCTCAAGGAAACTGACTGGCTCTAAGAATCCATTTTGGGAGAGAAGCCCAAGGGCCATGACCTGCACTGAGGCACTCGTAAAGATTTTTGAGCCATACCAGCATGCATCGATGCTTGGGTCAAGGTGGTTGTTGTCTGTTTGGTTAGACCACCAGCCTGCGACATAGCATCCGTCTGCTCCAAAGAACGGTGTCTGTAGGGTATTGAGATAGTCTGCGGTGAACCATCCCGTGTTTTTTTGTCTGTGTACATCGGTTCCTGCTGGGTTTGAATGCCCGTGTACAAAACAGGCGCTGGTGGGCGTGGTATAGGCAGCTAGGATTTCTGATTCTGTTGCATCCTCGGTGTAGATAAGGGTCGCCTGTGCGCTGAGCTGTTGGTAGAGTGTCTTTGAGTTGGCGTTTAGCGTGGAGCTTTCCATGGCATGGATCGTTTTTGGGTAGATGGTGTGTCGTTGGGTAGCGAATTTTTCAAAAGCAAAGAGGAGTAATGATTTCTTCTGCTCGTAAAGGAGTGTATGGGTTGGGTAAAGGAGGGATATGCAGAGGTGAATAACAGAGGGTTTGCATAGGATGCCTTGGTCAGTTGTTTCGTAGGCTGTGATGTTTCCGAGTGTTGCCCAGGGTAGCGTGCTGGGTTGTTCGAGGTAGTCGCTGTCTCCTGCTAGTGCGGTGTTGAGGTCCTCTCCGACCATGAGGCAGGCTTTCAGTGGATGGGTTTGGTAGGTGGTTTCTATGATTGTATCGATGTGTTGGTAGGTGTTTTCTTTTTCTTGAAGGCTGATGAGTTGGGAGTTCCAGCCAAGGTCGGTTTTGACTGCGATACGATAGGTCAGAATTGCAGCATGGATGTCGCTATCATCGCTGTACTGGGGGGAGAGGATGATGAGGAGGTCTGGGTTGTTTT
>MUGE01000163.1:0-3956 GCA_002900545.1 Thermoplasmata archaeon M11B2D
GACATTAACGGTAAAATGCATTTTTTTATCACCCATATCAGGGTGTTAGCGATTTCAGACCTAAGTTTAAAGGACATCGTAAATGTCCTTGGTGGAAATAAGGCGTACAAAAGTCTAGGCGAGGAGCTGCGGAAGGTTAGTGTACTTACTGATCAATGGCGGGTCCCTATATCAAAGACGTTCCGATTCATCGGTCAGAGAACACCAAGTAAGATTCTGCGCGACTTTCTTGATCGGTTCTCACAGAGCCTTGATAGCGGTGTGGAGCATCGAGAGTTCATCGAGCATGAACAAGATGCAGTTCTCCAGGAATACAAGACGATTTACGAATCAAGCAACGAAAATATCATCATCCTTAGTGAGGTGTATGTCAGTCTTCTTATTGCCATAATCTTCGTAATGTCCCTTGGTATCGTATTGCCGATGGTGATGGGCTCTCAGGATATGGGGACGTTTATCTACCTTGCATCCTTCATGATGCTTGTCTCAGAAGCACTTATTCTGTATTTATTACGATCTATGGTGCCACCAGATGAGATGTGGCATTGTACCGGTGACAAAGGAGAAGTCGAACTGTCGCTTATACATAATTTTAAAGGAATGCTAGGTGTGTCAATTATTCTTTGTCTGCTACTATTGGTTTTAAAATATTACCTTGCACTCCCGGTTTTGTCCATGGTTCCTACGGAGATTCTCGTCGCAGCTGGATTGACACCATTGTTCATCCCAGGAATAAAGACCCTGCGGGAAGAGGAACATATGTCACGAAAAGAACGGAATTTTATGGGGTTTTTACCTGCACTTGGTTCGATTTCAACAATGCGAGGTGGCAGGATAAACGATTCCGTGTACTACCTCAGTGAAAAAGACTATGGGGTTCTGACCAGACATATCAGGGACCTCTATCGACGTCTACGAACACGAATCAACGACGATGCCGCCTGGGAATGGTTCGGTGTCGATACTGGAAGCAACTATATCCAAAGATCCTGTGAGATGTTCAGACAGGCGACCGCAGCAGCAGCAAACCCTCGAACGGTATCTCGGATGATTTCAGAGAACATCCGGAAAATTCGGGACCTTCGTGTCAAAAAACTTACCATTGTACGAACGACCTCAGCTATGCTTGCAGGAATTACCTTTGGCATTGCGTTTTCCATTTATATCTCTTTTATCGTCGCACGGCATCTCAACACCATCCTCCTGACCAGTAGTGCAGGTCAACCCTTCGAAGGAACATCCATTGACATTGGATCAATCCTTACAACTGTTCCCCCTGAGGTTTTCACACAGAATTTCTATCTTATTTTCGTGGTGCTACTTGCCCATTCGTTTCTCATGGGTTTGACGATACGATCCCTCCGTGGCAGCCATTTCTTAGTCAGTTTATGCTATTTTGTTCCCTTTGTATGGATTGTCGCCATCACCTCAGCAGCCGTTGACATAGGGCTACGTGGGTACCTTGGTTTATAGACGGATTTTACAAAGAACAAAGAAAAATCAAGTACATTTTCTTGTAGAAAACAACAATCACGGTTGTAAATCAACAATCGTATGAACAAAACTACTTGGCGTTGTAAAACCAATCACTCCAGAGATACCATACTCTGGGTAAACCGCCCCTTTGACTTCATTACGTGCCCCAATCCCAGAGAAACATGCAGCTGTGTTTACGAGAAGAACAACTAAATCCTCATCATCAATTACGGGCTGTGTTGCAGTGCAGGATCCGTCAATATCACGTATCACGAGAATGCCAAAGCGATCATAAGACAAGCTACTTGCATTAAGTGTCCCAAAAAGACCATTTGAGATAGAGGAGCTATAAAAGGCACTTGAATAGTTTAATATAACCTTCGTTGTCGAATCCGAAAGGGTAAGAATCCCATAATTTAGATCAATTGCATCGGAGGACGCAATCGTTCTTATAAAAATCGCTAGTTGTGTAATTGTTTGGTTTTCTACATAGCCACTCACATAGGTGACCTTCAGACCACTAGAAATATCTCGTATTGTATCTTGACTTGTCTGTAGTGCTTGCTGCTGGAGACTATTCATAGTTTGCATCATGACCGAAGCCGCAATTCCAGCAACAAGAATCATAGCGATAAAAAGAATCATGGCACCGACGCCGATATCTGAATAAAGATTTGTTCTAAGGTTTTTCAAAGGCATTTAATTCGTGCTACCGCATATGAAACAGAATCATATGGGTGAGTACTCCCACCACATGAACAGAAACATAAAACAGCATAAAAAATTTTTGGTTTTAGAAAATCCAGTTATAATAAAAACCTAAAAAAAAAAGATAGATGGGTATTTATTTTACCCAATCGTTGTATAGACCCTCGTTTGCTTTAGTAGAGGTCGTAGACGCTTTCAGTTAATGACGAGGGCACACGGAATGAGAAGGTCGCAGGACCGCCTTGCTCAGGTATTACCAGACCCTTGATGATGTCTCGCGGGGTAAGACCAACAGTGTCATTAAAACAAAGTGCTGTGTCTATACAGAGCATGACGATATCCCCACGATTTATCACTGGATTTGTTGTGCTTAACGAAATATCTGCATCCTGTATCACAAGGATACCGAAATTTTCTGCACTTGCCGGCCAGCAGGTTGTAGAGTCAAACACGCTTGTATTAGTTTCATTAGTCAGGACGGAGAAATCACCTGCGTAAGATAACAATGTTTTTTTCTTCCCATCATTTATTTCAAGGATGGTATGACTCAGATCTATATCACCAGATCCAGAGCGAGACCGAACAGAAATGGTCATAAGAACAATTCTGCCTGCGTTATTTAGCCCTTCGATATCAATGACAGCAAGACCAGTGGATACTTCACGAGTCGTTTCTTGTCCTGTAGTCATCGCCTGAATCTCCAAGCGATTTGCGGTCTGGATTAAGACTGAGGCAGCGATACCAGCAACCAAGACAACCGCAATAAAGATGATCATCGCACCGATTCCCATATCACCAATATCGTCTTCCTTCAAAATTTTACTTATTTTTCTCATCTTGTTTCATCCTCCTCTAGTAAAGAATAAATACATTCTTTGATGTGGGATATGATGCTGGACTGGTGAATGCAAAGACACCAGCGGCTCCCTCTTCTGGTTGTATCATGCCCCAGATATCCTTCCTTGTTTCAAGGCCATCAACACCAAATATCTCTCCAACATTAATCGTTATCATCACCTTGGCGCCCTTTTTAATAACAGGATACGTTGCAGATAATGAACCGCGTGGATCCTCTAGGACGATGATTCCAAAGGTATTGCCGTCCAGCGGGTAATGGGCAGGATCAAAAAGATTTCCATCAATATCTTCCTGTAAAACAAAGACGGGAGCGGCATAGTCATACCGTAAAATTACTTTCTTATTGGAGTCCGATATTTCTACATATGTTTGATTTAAATCGATGCTAAATGACCCTGATCTTGGTTGAATTGTAATTCCTATAAGAGTAAGGTTTGTGGAAGTCTCATTTTTGTACCCTGATATTTCAGTAACTGCAAGACCAGTCGAAACTTCTCCAATAGTTTCTTGGCCCGTCTGCATCGCTTGTATCTCCAGCCTGTTTGCCGTCTGAATTAAGACGGACGCTGCGATACCGGCAACAAGAACCATCGCGATAAAAACAATCATCGCACCGATACCCATATCACCGATATCATCAGTTTTTAGTTTTTTTATGATGTTTCCCATTTTGTTCACATCCCTCCTGTATTGTTTAATTTCTTCCTATTGTTGTTGTATAAAAACGAACAACTTTAGAGAGTGCTAGTCACTAACAATAAATTTTTTCCTTAAATAGCTTGTTTGCAGATACAGTATCAGTTGCATATGCAGGTTCTGTAGAAAAATATCTACTCGCTACAAAAGGATAGTCTCCAGGAGAGGGGCGTCGGAGAATATATCGGTCATTTCGGACCGCGACAACGGGTTCCACC
>MUGE01000164.1:0-3953 GCA_002900545.1 Thermoplasmata archaeon M11B2D
AACAAACCAGGACCAACGCTGCTTTAAAAAAAGTACTACCATTGGACGTTCTTATATCGATGAACTTGATCAATCGATGACTGATTTTGATGGGGCATTACCCCTAGGACGAACCAATATCTTTGGTTTCTATGCAAATCTCTCAATTGCACAATCATTTATCCCGCAAAAAGAAGTACTAACAAGAACATACTTTCTAATGGCGAGAAACGAATCGACCACCTATCCTTGTTTCTTAGCAGTACGAGAGAACTTGACAGCGAAAGATCTCGCAATAGTTTCTGTAGAACCAAGTGAATTTCCCTCTGTTAACGGGACCCCAACAGAAGAACAGGTAGCATGGATAGAATTCAACTTTTCTGACGTCTGGGTGGTTCCTGGAAAGACCTACTATCTTGTTGTCTACACCGCAAACATTACGGATAACTACTACTGGATTAGCGGCAACGGAACCAACATCTACCCAAATGGGACCGTATTCCTATCCATAGATGATGGGAAAACATGGAGCGAATTTACTGACGCAGATGGCTGTTTTAAGACCTACGGCCTTCATGAAACATTCCTTGAAATAACCATATCTCCTTCATCTATTAAACCTACCATCGTTATTAAAAATGTAGGTAACTACACGGCATGGGATGTCACAGTGAACTGTACAGTGTCAGGTGGATTAGTTCTCATCGGAAGAATTTTCTCAGATAGCAAGTCAGAATTATTACCAGGAGAAGAGATGACCTTCCAGATAGGACTCATTCTGGGATTTGGAAAAGTCCTAATCAGACTTCAGGTAACTGCAGCAAACGTCAAAGAGATAGTCCATGAGCAAAACGCTATGATACTACTGTTTTTTATCTTCCTCATATAACCATCTTTTTTCCTATTTTTTATGAAATAGTGTACAGTGAAAAAGGCGAAAAGAAAAAATCAAGTAAAAACATTACCCGATGTATCTGATGTCCTCTGGTTTTTCTTTTGAGATTGTCTCCATTTCATTTAGCTGCTGCGCGATGTATTCAATCTCCTTTGCCTTTTCCTCAAGGCGAGACAGGTCGATTTCAACATTCACAGCCTTCGTAAGAACCTTCAGAACCGCTTTGGCACTCTTCGGGTCAACAAGATACCCAGGGGTTTCACCCATAAAACACGTACCGACGATACCACGAAGTTTACCTAACCCAAGTAGAAGACCGCTAGCACCAATGATGCCGCCACCAGGCTCGTTTTTCTTAAACACCGCCCCATATTTTTTCATATCTTTGACA
Source organism: Thermoplasmata archaeon M11B2D (assembly GCA_002900545.1). Taxonomy (GTDB): domain Archaea; phylum Thermoplasmatota; class E2; order DHVEG-1; family DHVEG-1; genus SM1-50. The sequence continues at coordinate 1,266 of MUGE01000164.1, forward strand.
AGACGAACATTGGTTGTGGCAAATAGCACCTTTGGTTCCTTAATCTCCCGACCAAGTCCATACCCGCCAAGGGTAAACATCTGTTTCACACCAAGGTCCTGTACGACATTAAGAATCGATTCTGCAAGTTCATATTGCCCTTGTGAAGAAAGACCCTGATAATCCCCTGTTAAAAGGATGATATCATGTTGACCTCTTCTCTTTGCTTTCCAATAAAAAAACTCGTTATTGACCAATTTAACAGTCCCATCAGGGTTAATGAACACCTGAGGAGGAAAATCCTTGCTGTATAACTCAGCGAATTTTCTTGCTTTCATCGTATCGATCAGATGTTCCACGGCAAGTTTGCCTACATTGCCTATCCCAGGTAAGCCTTCGATGAAAATCGGGTTTTTAAGCTTGGGTTTTTTCTCAATATATTTTATCTCGACCAAATTCATTTTCTCAGTTCTTCCTTATCTCTCTTTTTTTCAACGCCCGACGGTACTTCCCATAATGGTCTTGTGGTGAGAACCGTGCAGGTTTCTTAGAAATTGTTTTTTCTTTGCAGCTCCGGCAGATTTGATGAAGAGTATATCGCTGACAACTCATACAATACAGTATTTCAGACATTATTCTTCTACTTCGCGTTTAAACTCAATTTCACCTTTCATTTTTTTCATATATGCTTCTGCCCGTTCAACCGCTTTTTTCATCTGCGATTCTGCAATCTTATAATCAGGAGCTTTCACTTTAATCATATAACGAGGTGCACCAATATATTTTATATCGATGCTGACATCGTCAAACTCGCTTTTTTGTGCAAGACTCACTGCTTCCTTGATATGGTTGATGCCATCAGGAAGATAAGACGTCATAAGTAGCATCCCTTTGATTTCAACGAAGGGAACGGTGATGCTGCTTTTTGCAACTTCCTCGAATTTCTTAAGCCATTCCCCTGAAAAACCATCATTTTTCAGGGTGTTTGCATCATAGGCACTTTCCTCAAATGCTGCATACAGTGTTCCATATTTCTTTACCAGTGAATCACCGAATTCTTGGTAACATTGGTCAACTGATTTACCAAGCAGTTGTGCGACCATCTCAAAAAGTTTGGTTGCCTTTTGCGCATTCTTCCATTCCTGGATTTTCTCCCTGCGTTGATGATCGTTGACCTTTTTAAGAGAAAGATCGATGTGTTTCTTTGCGGTATCCACATGGACAACCTTGCAGACGACTTTTTGTTTTTCTCGAACGAAATTTCTGATACGTTTGACCCATCCGGTCGCTATTTCAGAAATGTGGATGAACCCTTCTCGATTTGGGTATTCATCAAGGGATACAAACGCGCCAAAACCTTGGACTTTTGTTATGGTTCCAACGATGAGTTCTCCTTCTTCAGGGTACTCCTTCTTTAGCATGCAGAAAAACCTTATTCAATGGTCTCTAAAATGGTTCCTTTTATCTTGGCTTTCCCACCATTTGGGGTTGCAAGTTTACTACCGCAAATATGGCAAAGGACCGTAGTACTTGCCTTGTCAAACAGAACTTGTTCATTCTCACAATCATTACATCGCACTTTAATGAATCTGCTTTTTGGTTGATCCATATCTTTATTCACCTTCTATCTCAAATTTTTTTGACCGTATACTTGGTGGCTGATGCATTTTTTTACATATCGTGCATGTGAACCTGGTGGCTACCCGTCTGCTTGTTTTTTCTCTCCCTTCTGGTTTTGGCCGTGGGAATCCTCCGTATCCACTCGTAGCTCGTCTGAATCGCCGTTGCCCCCGCTTCAGTTCGCTTGCTTTTCGTTTCTTCATCTTGTCAACTTCATGAATCGTGTGTTTTTTGCAGAACGGACAGTATCGTTTGATTTTCCTAGGAATCTTCATAGTTATCACAGTTCGATTGTAACCGTAAGTAAGAAAGGTATATAAAAATGTAGGGTGCCCTATTTTATCTGTTTTACTATCTTTTTTTTCAGTAAAGGTTCGCTCATTTCACCAGGGATTGTAAGTACATCTTCTTTTCGTAACAAATAAGTTTTGCCGTCCGTGCCGATAAACTCAGGGGTATCTTCTAACACACGGACAATTGGATTTCTATTGGACTCTTCTGTTACATGAACCTCTGTTGGGCGTAAAGGTTGTTTTTTTGGAGATTGATCTGCTGTTTGTTCAAAGATTTCTTTCTTGGTGTTTTTTATCTGTTCCACCAAGGCGTTGTATAGTTTTTTTTCTATATCAAGGAAGTACGTCACATCAAGGGTGGCGCCACGCGCGGTCGCTAAGGCGCCCTGGACAATTTTTTTTTCTCGAAGCTCATAGATGCTTGTTGCGATTTTTCTAGTATTTTGGATTTCATCGGTAAACAGTTTTTGTTTCAGTGGGTTTTTTTCGTTCTCAATACTTCGTTTAAGAGTTTTCATATACAAAGAAAGATCCTTATAAAAATTCACACTGATTTTTGTAAGAACCGAAGATACTTGCTCTGCCTGCTGAAGTCTCCGGAGTGTTTTATAGCTTATTTCTTCATATTCGTCCATACGTTTTTTCACATCATAAATGATGTTAAATAGTTTTAGCCTTCTGTTTTATGTGTCTATGGTATATTAATCATCATCGAAACAAATAAATGAACAAAACTTACTTTAAAAACACATACCTATTGTTTTTCTGTAAATCAATACGTCTAGGCAAATGTCTG
>MUGE01000165.1:0-3937 GCA_002900545.1 Thermoplasmata archaeon M11B2D
TGAAATCATAATGACCGAGACAGGAGTTGCTGCTTTCATTGTCTCATCATTAAACCTGGTGAGGTCATAAATCAGATTTGATCCATCCTTCTTCAACAAGGCATCAACCTCATCAAGTACAAGAATGAGCTGGACTTCTTTCCGCTGAAGCTGCGTACGAAGAACCTGTAACATCTCCTGCACCGAGAACCCTCTATCAGGGAATCGGGGGTCAAAATGATTCAAAACACCCAGAAGCACCATGGCATTTGTGGACCGTTTTCGACAATTGATATGAACGTATTCGAGTATCTTCCCCTGTTTTCGTGCAATCTGAACAAGCGACTGACAGAAATATTTCGTCATTGCGGTTTTACCGGTTCCAACCGGCCCTCGGATACACGCGTTTTGTGCGATATTAACAAAAAGAGGTTTGAACAGCAAAGCAAGTTTTTTCAGCTGTTCAGTCCTATGAGGGAGTTCACTAGGGACATAATCAAAATCAAGCGCATGAAGATCTTTAATGACAGATGACGAGAACAATTCATCTTCAATAATACTGCCCATACCAAAAGGGTAATATCTATTGGTAATAAAGCTTTATCTTCTTCGTTGGATAAAGATTATACACCCGTATGATATTGAGATTACAATGGGAGACGAAAACGAAGTTCAAAAATCATTAGATTTTCTAAAACACACGTTTCAAATGTACTACGCTTCAAATAAAATGGAGCTTCCTGACCGCTTTGGACGTAGAGAATTTGCTTTTATCCTCTTCGGTGGAAAAGGCATGGTAAGACACCTTGGGTTTGAGAAAAGGGAGTTACTCTGGGATTTCCTCGCAGAACGAGGACCACAGCATGCATATTACTCGTCTGCCTATTACCAGTATCCCGCTGCCTCAAAAATGATTGAGAAAAACTGGATGGGGGCAGAACTTATCTTTGATTTGGATTCAGATCATCTCCCAAATGCGCAGCAAATGGGGTATGTCGAATCGCTAGTAGCTGTAAAAAAAGAGTTTATCAAATTGATTGATGAGTTTTTGCTTGGTGATTTTGGGTTTAAAGAAAAGCACATAGAGCTATATTTCAGTGGAGGGAGAGGGTATCATTGCCATGTAAAAGACCCAGCGGTTCTTGATTTGGACAGTAATGAACGACGAGAAATCGTCGATTACATCACAGGACGCGATCTTCAGGATTCGCTTATCTTCCATGAAGAAGCAACCGGCAGGAGACGGTATGGGAGTCATTCATTCGCCAGTGGTAAAAGTTTAAAGATGCCGACACCAGATCAAGATGGATGGAAAGGCAGAATCAGTCGAGGAATTATCGAACTTGTTCATGAGATAAAAAAAAGCGATGACCCTCGGAAGAGATTAGAGGAATATGGGGTTCGTCCACGTGATGCAGAGCGCCTCGTAGCAGAGCTTTCAGAGGAGCGAATGAGACGGATACAGGATGGGTTGCTTGATCAGTCCAAGACCATCCGTAAGTTCTTCTTAAATAGCGCATTGCGGAAAACTGCGGTATCGCTCACCGCTGGGGAGACCGATGAACCAGTCACCTGTGACGTGAAACGGCTCATTCGATTGCCATCCTCGTTACACGGAAAAACAGGTTTAAAGGTCGTAAAAATCGCTGTTGACGATTTAAAAGAGTTTGATCCCCTCCGAGACGCCGTTATATTACCTGAGGATCCTGTTCATATCACCCTGCAAAAATCGTTAAATGTACAGATGAAGAACCAACAGTTCCACTTAGAAAACGGTGATCAGGAAGTACCAACCTATCTGGCTGTCTTTCTCATAGGACGAAAACAAGCAACACTTCTGTAGCCTCATTCTTAATGTAAAATCGGCGATACTAGATAGGAAGGAGAAAAACGATTTCCCCCCTTCTGTCACATTCAGGGGGTTACCCGTACTGTCATTTCTGAAAAAAAAGGAAGATTTTGTCTAAACGAACCTAAGAGCCTCCAGGTTAAAGGGAGCTGCGGTGTTCATGTTCAGTCGCTTATGGATCGTTGATGACAAATCCACACATTTTGATTCTTCACCATGACCAAATATGACGCGTTCAGGGCGAGGTGACATATTGTTAATGAACCCGACGAGCTGTCGTCTGTCGCTATGCCCAGAGAACCCATCACAGGTTTCTACGTTCATTTCTACAGGCAGACTTACGATGTTTCCTCCAACGTTCATAGGGACTTCCTTTGCGCCTCGTTGAATCCTCCGACCGATCGTTCCTTCCGCTTGGTACCCAACGAACACCAAGGTGTTTTTATCTTCCCCAGACCAGTTTTTAAAGTATTCCATGACTGGCCCACCATTCATCATACCACTGGTGGCAAGCACGACACAGGGGTCCTTGTCAGCAAGTATTTTTTCTCGCATTTCACCACTATCGACTCGTTTGAAAATCTCAGAAAGTAATGGATTATCACCTTGCTGGAAAATCTGGGTCCGTAGTTTGTTGTTCAAATATTCAGGGTATGCGGTGTGAATCGCAGTAGCCTCCCAGATCATTCCATCCAAATAGACCGGGATTTCAGGGATTTCTTTCATCTTCACAAGACTTTCCATGACAATCATGACTTCCTGGCTTCGCCCAACGGCAAACACAGGAACAAGGACTTTCCCTTTCTTTTTCATCGATGTACGAATGATATCTTTTAATCTATCTGTTGCCTCTTTCCGGCTGGGTTGAAAATCGTCATGTCCTCCATACGTTGATTCAATGACAAGAGCCTCTGCACGGGGAAAATGGTTTATCGCCGGGTTAAACAACCAGGTGCGTTCAAATTTGATATCGCCAGTAAACGCTATGTTATACAATCCATCACCGATATGGAAGTGACAAATAGAAGACCCAAGGATATGACCTGCGTTATGAAACGTAAGCCGGATATCAGGGGTAATATCAGTCGTGTCCCCATATCCCATCACGATGCAATGTTTAATCACATTCCTGATGTTCTCAGAGGAGTACGGAACTTTTTTCGCGTCTGCAGCAGCAACCTTAATATAATCCATTTGTAGCAGCGTCATCAGGTCTCGTGTCGGCGGGGTACAATAGATAGGACCATCATAGCCGTATTTATACAAAATCGGTACCAACCCGCAATGGTCGAGATGCGCATGGGTGATGACGACCGCATCGATTTTCTCTAGTGGCAGAACCTCGGGAAGATGAATATAGGGAGACCCGTTGTTCTCAGCAGAGACATCAATACCACAGTCAATCAACACCTTGCTATCCTGGGTATGGAGCATAGTACACGAACGACCTACCTCGCGAAAACCACCAAGGGCAATCATACGGATATATTTCTCTCCAGTTGAAGCACCACGATGAATCTTCCGACCAATTTTCCGCAAAATATCTTTCCGTTCGTCACTCATCGAACGGAGGTAGCCCCGTATCTCCTGAACGGTCTTTGATTGAATCGGTGGTGCACGAACGATGCTTGGCGCCCAGTTGATCTTCTTTCGTATTTCATTTAAGAGTTGGCCTTCACGTCCGATGGCAGCACCAGGTTTCAACGCCTCAATAGTGACCTCACCGACATCAGGTTGGAAATAGATATTCGTGATTTCTGCTTCTTTGGGGATAATCTGTCGTATTTTCTTTTCTGCAATCTCAATATCGGTAAGGACAGAAGGGTCAGGGCGTACGACAATTCGCTTCTGAAGGGTTTTTGCCATATTCTTTACCAAATCCTTGTTATTAGCAAATTTATCTGGTGTCTTTGTGTAAATAACCAGAAGTGCCCCTTCAAATTCAACTTCGGAGATATCAACACTTGCGGATATCGAACTTCGGATCTTGCCTCGAATTTCTGTTAGAACATCATCAACGGTCATAATCTACCTTTCTTTAAAGCTTGTAAAACGAACTTTACATGTGTATTTATCTGGTAAGTTACCTCTGAGAATACGGATTTGTTA
>MUGE01000166.1:0-3936 GCA_002900545.1 Thermoplasmata archaeon M11B2D
TTGTTTTTTATATACGAAGATAAATCGCAGACAATCGATAAAGAACAGAACACCACGTAATTGCACTCCATCCTTGACATAGCGTTTCATCTGCCAGCGGTTCACCTGTGAAAGGAAGTGTTGTATCTGGGATGAAGAGGCAAACTTGGTTTTTTGTATTGGAACTATCTCAGGAGGGCTTGTGTCATTATTATCCTTGAGAATGTGTTCATTTTGGCAGAGTTTTTCTATATCCGTTCCCGGCAGGGGATAGAGCAATGCAAAAAAGGTTTCATCGGCATCAAGAGCATCTGCCATCGTTAGGCTTTGTTGCATCATTTCAATGGTTTCTTGTGGTGCTCCGATCATGAAATACAGTCGTAATTGAAGGTTATTTTTTCTTATGATATCAACTGCTCTATAGATTTCTTGATTGGTCATCCCTCGGTTATAGACGGTATTTCGAATGTACTCGTTACCGGTCTCAACGCCCATCCGTACCTGATAGCAGCCTGCATCTTTCATAGTCCTTAACAGCTCATGGTTCACAAGATTCGCTCGTATATTGACATTCCATCGGATCAACCGATGGAATCCTTTTTCTTTGAATTGTCTGCAGAAGTTTAAGACAAAGTTGTTGTGTAAAATAAAGGTGTCGTCGAAGAAGTAAAAATATCTAAATCCCATATCATAATATTGTTTTATCCGTGTGTCGATTTCTTCTATAACGTTTTCCACACTACGAAATCGCACATAGGTTCCTTGTAAGACTCGACGTAATGCATGATTGTTGCAGTATGAACAGGAATATGGACATCCTCGTGACGCCATAATCGGAAGATGGTTATTGTAGATGAACAAGCATTTTTTCACATCAAAATCATCAAAATCAGGGAAAGGAAACAAATCTAAATTGGTGATTAGCTGTCGTGGTATATTTTTTATGATTTTTCCGTTTTTTTTATACCAGATTCCATCCACTGTTGAACAATCTAGGGAGGTATCAAGAAGCTCTTTGAGAACATACTCTCCTTCTCCTATACAAACGATGTCGATTTCTTGATTCTGAATCACCTCGTCGGGGGCGAGGATGACATGCACCCCACCCGCGATGATGGGAACTGTGCTGTGTTGTTTTATAAAGTGTGCTATTGACAGTATTAATCGATAGTTGAAACTTAACATGGAAAATCCGATGAGATCGGGTTTCTCTTTTTTTATCTCTTTAAGCACGGCTTCTTGCCAATCCCGTGCATGAAACACTAAATCGAGGATTTTTGCCTCATGGTCCGTCTTGTTTTGAATAAATCCTTTTAAAATGGGTGACGTAATTGGCGGTAGCATGGAGATTGATGTTGAGCTTGGTGGTTCTATGAGTAGAACCTTCATTAGGTCCTCCCCCAGTACCTCCATAACACCCAGTGATTTATAAAGTGGAGGTTGTTTGATAGATACCTGCTGAGATCTCATTAACTCTATACGTAGCTTTATATGTTCCCTGCTGATGTCAAGAATTATTTAGACAATCTCCTCTCAGTTATAGGTTGAGTAAAGCATGGGAGATACTGAGAAGACACAAAAAAGCGCTTTCTACGTCTCACTTTCAAAAGACGGTGTCACAATAAAAAAAGAAAGTGACAATATCTCTGAAATCGTCGGGTATTTACAGGAAGATGCTTTGGAGTGGATGGACTTTACTGTTGATAATATTAATGAGGATAGTTTTGTTATAGCGTCATCTCTGAAATTTAGTCTACAGCTCGTTGCTAGTGTTCTCGCAGATCCCTATTCAGCATATGAGGATTTGGACACGGAATTAGGGTTAATGGTACCCGCTGTACGGGTTGATAAATTTGATGTAAAGGTCTATCCTCTCCTTATTCTGATTCGAAAGAATTTAATCATTACCGTCCATCCAAAGGACGTTGTTCGTTTACAAAAAATTTACCGATATGCGGATATCTTTATGAAAAAAATCCGCCAAGATCTTCCTTGGAATGATAGGCTTACGATTTTACTGACCCGTATTATCGATGAGAACAATCAGAAAAATTTCAATGGTCTGCGGATGATTGAGGAGGAAGGTGATGAGCTTGGCAAATACATGGTCGAACCAAAGGCTCCTCGAGTTGAAATTGGCAATGATATCTACAAGATGAAACATGCTTTGATTACGTATCTTAATACACTTTGGGCATCATGGGATGTGATTAACTCATTGCGATATGGCGATGCAGAGACAATATCCGATAATCAAAAGCTTTTACAGCGTATCGGGATCTTAGGGGACGATATTAACAGGCAGATTGCTCTTAGCGAGCATATGAGTGAGGTACTTGCCTCTGGATTGGAAGTCTTGCAGACGATTTATAATAACCAACTACAAATGTTGAATAATCGGTTAGCGTTCATTGCGACTTGGCTTGCTGTTTTGGCAACAGCAGGACTGGTTCCAAATACGTTAGCGACGATTTTTGGTATTGGAAAAATTAATGATCTTATTGACTGGCCTTGGATAGTTACTATTTTGGTGATATCCACTATTCTGTGCACGTATCTTATGTACCTCTTCTTCAAAACAAAAGAATGGATCCCTTCAAAAATGGATTAAATTTATATCAAGCAAAAGGTCGTAAAATCTTTAATAAACCTTTGGTATCATTCTCCAAGGAACTTTTTTCATGTACTCACGATATGGTTCTCCATACTGCCGTAGGAGTACCTTTTCCTCGTCAAGAATACTCCATATCATTATCGGGATGGCAATCAGGGCGATACTGAAAGCAAACAGTGAATAGAAAAACAATGCAAGACCAAATCCGATGATAAGAATGGAGGTGTAGTGCGGGTGTCTTATGTACTGGAAAATCCCCTCGGTAACAAGTTGCCCTGTATACGTTTTATTCCAGAAGATTTCCCACTTAAAATAGACATATGTGCCAAGAAGAAAAATGATACAACCAAAAAGAACAGTCATGGTTTTTGGTAAGGGAATTTCCCAAACCTTATAGAAGGGGGTGAGCGGCCCGATTAGGATAATAAGCAGCAATGGTGAATAATGGACGATAAAAAGTGCCCGCAGTTCTTTTGGTGGTTTGTAATGCAACATAGCACTTAGACGATTTGTATGCCGCCTTTTCCAATCTCGATGTTCTGTGGTTTAAGTGTGTGTTTGGTACTTCGCATTTTCATTACTGCGAGTTTGCGCCGATCCATTGTCGGGTCAAGGCTAAGAAGGATAACGCCGTCAGCAAGGAATTCGGAGAGACCATCACGTGAATAGTTCATTGAACTGGATGGCAGTTCTGAGGTAACTACTGCAGTGCATTTTGCTGTTTCTAAGGCATTCATGATGTAATGCAGATGTAATCGTCGAACAGGGAGATTGCCTTTGCCTACCTCGTCGTGATCAATGTTATTAACCTCATTGTTGAATTCAGGGTTGTTGATATAGATAGGCATTTCAGAAAGAGGTGTGATAGAGTCAAGAACAACACGATCGTAATTTCCAGAAAGGATTTCGTTGATCATACTTTCGTAGATAAGTTTTTTATTGATGTTAAGAAATAAAAATTTTATTTGTCCAGTTTGTATCGCTGGTTCTAAATTTATACTAAGTTCTGCTGCCTGAAGGAGAAGCCCTTCGATTTTTTTATCAAGCGTAAGATAGAGACATTTTTTCCCTTCTTCAATTCCTTTAGCTAGAAATTGTATACAAAAGATAGATTTTCCACTTCCTGGTGGGCCTGAAACAAGAGTAACGCTTTCTTTTGGCAGACCACCTGAAAGTAATTCATCAAGTCCTCTCACTCCAGTTTTAACTCGTTCTAAATTTCTCACTGTGGCTTTATTATCCGTTTGGATGAGTGCCATAATCCACCCTCGCAACTGTATAGACATGCGTATATAATAAATTGTTGTATCCAATCGTCATCGCGTGCTGATTATTGACATGGT
>MUGE01000167.1:0-3929 GCA_002900545.1 Thermoplasmata archaeon M11B2D
ACTCATGGGGCTCGCATTTCAAGTTTTTTGCGGATGTCGTCAACTATAATATCTCTTCAGCAGCCCAGCTCGTCAATACATTAGTTCGAGCAGATAGACGATCTTTTGATATCATCGATGGACATGACTGGTTAGGTATCATCGGTGGTATGATTGCTAAAAAAGAATTGAAGCTGCCGTTGATTTTTCATATTCATTCTACAGAAGAGGGACGTTCACTTGGGGGTGGCTCACGGACCATTAAAAATATTGAGTTTGAAGGGGCGCAAAACGCCGATGGTATTATAACAGTGTCCTATTCGATGAAACAGGAACTTCAGAGCCTTGGATTTCCTGAGGAAAAGATTCGGGTGTGCTGGAATGGGGTCGACCCAAGGAAATATGACCCAAATCGTATAGATCCACAGGATATTTCAGTCCTGAGAAAGACCTATGGGATTACGACTGATGAGGTGATGCTTTTTTTTGTTGGTCGTCTCGTAAAAGTAAAAGGGGCGGATAATCTGGTGCAAGCGATGCCCAGTGTATTAGAAGAATTTCCTAATACAAAATTAGTGATTCTTGGTGTAGGCGACATGGAAACAAGTCTTCATAGAATGATAAAGGATCTAGGGTTACAAGAGAAGGTTCTGCTTAGAAATGAGTTTGTAACGGAAGAAGAACGGATAGTTCATTATGCGGCAAGTGATGTTGTCGTGCTTCCATCTCTGTATGAACCTTTCGGAATTGTCTGCACAGAGGCGATGTCCATGGGAAAAGCCGTAGTGGTCGGGGCTCGGGGAATAAATGGAATGAGGGAACAGGTGATTCCATCTGGGGAACATCAATGTGGTAGGCATGTGAATCCGTACGATCCCGCAGATATCACGTGGGGTATTAAACAGGTCTTGAAATCGAAGGAACAGCGGATTCTAATGGGAAAGAATGCTCGAGAACAGGTGTTACAGAAGTTTAGTTGGGATACTATTGCACAAAGGACGTTGGAAATTTATAAGGAATTTTTACAACAATGAATGGTCTATAGACAGCTCGTTGATAAATTGCCTATGTTATCCTTCTGTATGTCAACGCGAGATCTTAAACCAAAAGATACCAACATGATATTGAGGTCTTTGATTAACCTGTCTATATTTTGCATTTATTGTTTTCCAGCCATGAAAACGGTCTGAAATGACTATTTTTACTTGTTCCTGGCTTTTCTTTTCTTGTTTTTCAAACTAATTGTTGTATTAGCTATCTAACCATTGCTCACCGCTTCTATGGTTTTGTATAAATCGGTCATAATTCGTCCTTCCCCCCAAGTATTAGCAATAGTGAAGGTGTTCTTAGATGCTTTAATGAAAGAATTATTCAAAACCCTCTATCTATGATATGAACGTGAATAAGAAGCTAGCCAAATAGTCAAATCCTTCAGATATTCCTTTCCTCGAATTCATCAGCGAGATCCTCTTCGTCTTCTTCGATATAAATCTCGTCTTGTTCCTCTCGTTTCGGATGAATGAAATACGCTGCTTGACAATTTGGGCATTCTATCATCGACTCAGATGATTTTCGAATCCAGCGATGTCCACAGAACGGGCAGTTTTCTTTCTTCATACCGACCCCGTGCCCAACGAATATTCACCCACGTGTTTAAAAATATATCTGAGGGAATTAGAGGAAGTATTTATTAGTTTCGTAGCATAAACAAAGGCAACCCACATAAGTATCCTTCTGCATATCTTGCTGTTTTTCCTGCGTTCTCTGGTTCCACCTGCACTGTGATGCTGACAGGACCAAATCCGAGATAAGGCAGTCTTTCGTACACTATAGTCCCAGGTTCCAAGCAGTCTATCGTATCCTCTAAGACCGTATTGATAGTTCCAAGAATTCCACCGTTCATGGTGATATTGCAGTAGATCCTCGTTGTTGCTGTGTTACCCACGTTTCGTAACCCAACACGTATCCCAAGCAAGCCACCTCGTATTTCAACCATTGTTTTCGCTGGGTAGTTCACATAACATGCAGCATATCCAACCTTGCAGACACCATATTCGATGCGCATATAACCGTCCTCCCCCCACCCTGGACCCCAGGAGTTCCGCAGGAACCACACACCGTTTTCCCCTTGACTATCATCCCAACCGACTAAGGCGACCGCATGGTTGATCTCTGCCTGGGGATCGTCTTCATTAAACACCCCTCCTGTATACGCTCCAAACGCTTTGGTAACTGCGCATGCCACAGAGACCGGACCATATGTCAGAATTGCCTGCTTTATGTTCTCAGTGTCAGCCACACCATGTGGAAAACCAACGAAATGCCAGGAATCAATCAAATACGGATGATGATACGGTCCTTCGCAGGCAAGGTCCGCTGCCTGATACGGGAACTCTTTTTCCAAGACCGCACCAGTACCATTGAATTGATCCATCTTCCATTGTAGGTAATCATGTGCCCACCATCCACCGTTACAGCCCCATCCATTAGTATTACAGCTGACCAGCCACTGTTCTGATAGATCCACTTCTTCATGGTCTTTTATGAGGATGTTGCATTCCAGCGGCGCCATTGTGCCAAACGCCCAACAGCTCCCACATCCCCCTTGGTTCCGTATCGGTGTACACCCTCCTAGTTCACGCCAGTCGAAACGGGGAGGTAATACATTTGTTGGAACACATGGGTCAAACGAGGCATCTACCCACCAGTTTTCTGGTTCAACAAGCCCACAGAGATAAGATACTGGTTGTTCTGTCGCAGGGTTTTGTCCAACAGAAAACGTCCACCCTTCGTTTATTGCTCGTTCCTGCAATTCTTGGATATAAACATCAGAGATCCACGGTTGATAGACCTGCACAGGTGAATCATCAGTTGCAGGCTGCTCACAACCACAATCACCATACACAAGAGGCATACTAATCAAAATAAGACAAACACTGATCAAGATGGACGATTTCTTCATATAAGATATCCCCTAAATATCCATGCGTAGTGGTTCAATAGTAACGCTCCTTAATAAATCTATGTGTTTTTTATCTCAAACCGACGCAGAGATTTTTTACGTTTCAATCAGGTTTTCCATTCCCAAAAAACTCTCTATTGTCTAACAATTGTTTAGCTCGGTATACGTATTCGGACCATCCTCTACCTTGAATATTTTTATAGTATCGCAATTGATTACATCCCTAGGAATCAACCTACGAGGCGATGGGAACATGAATGAGGGGCAAATTCAACACCAAAATGAAGAATTTGAGAAAATAACTGCTCAGCTCCGAGATATGCAACACTATTTTTAAACTGACCTTGGTATATTTTTGTATTTTACCCTGTTTTTTTTCGAGTTTATAGTCTTGTATTTAAACTTTATGTGTTTTTGTTGTGAAGCAACAAGGGGAAGTAGTGACACGGATTATAAACTCAAATATAAAAAAAGATTGTTTGAGTGTTAATCCATAATGTATCCTATTCTGCATCCATAAAACCTCGAAAGACTATCAGAGGAGTGTGGATTAAAAAAGACATAAACAAAATACATATAGTTTGCATTATCAATTGTTGCATACGAAATTACATCGGTACCGAATATCTGAACGGTGTCGCTAATGCCAGAAGTACTAGCTTGTACGCGCCCTAATGTATCAACGTCTGTATCAGTATTCTCTCGTCTATATAAATTGCCATCAACTGAAATATCATAACCTGAATAATCATAGACACATATCTGAAAATTGGTTACAGTGGCACCATGAGGGAGATCAACAATGCAATAAAAACCTTTACTCGTTGACGGAGGAAGTAAAAATAGCGACATACCTGAAATATAATAATCATCAGAATTTTGATGAGTTACAAATCCTGTACCAGGAACATTTAGATAATATGTCACACCTGGTTCCCAGGCGGGTTCCCCTGGTTCGCCTTGGGGACCTTCTTCTCCTTGTGGTCCT
>MUGE01000168.1:0-3925 GCA_002900545.1 Thermoplasmata archaeon M11B2D
ACCAAGTTTTATCTCGCACCTTCACCGCTGGTTCATATCCGGCAGCATATATGCCGGTCGGATAAATTGAATTGCCATGCTCGTCCTTTTGGTTGATAAAATTTTTCCCATATTTCTCTTGGTTGTATTCCAGACTAGCACCATCCGGCTTTTCAACCGGCACCAAGTCAGTAGCAGAAAATGGGCCAATTTTGGTCAAATGGCTTGGACTGTTGAAATATGGGTAGTTGTATGGCTCGACAATATATGTGCCATAAGCAACCTTGACCACCTCACCAATCAATCCGATTTGGCGTCCGGCCATAATGACAACCGAATCGCCAACTTCATGCTCTTCACCCTTCGCCATAATATCCCCCACATAATGTAATTTCGGTACCACCAGCATAACACACACAAAACAAAACATCAACTAAACAAAACATCAATAAAATCAACAACTTAGAAATTGAACCCTTCGGTGCTACCAACCGGCTTCCTACGACCCCGCCAATCTTCACCAAAAGCACCGTTATCAGCCACAGGAGCGTCTTCCTGCGAAGATTTGCCCCTACCCATGCTTGCCCCCAAGGATGCCTGCTGGGCGCTTTCATCAAGGTCATAGAGCCGCATGTGTGGTTTGTCGACCCCAACCACAAACTTCCGGAACAAACCACGCTTATCCGCCCAGCGGTTTTTCAACTGCTTGACCATGTACTGTCCCATTTCGTCCAGTTCTTCCGTAGACACAATCGCTACCATGAAATCGGCAGTTTGGGGCAACCCGAAACTTTCCGCAGTGTCTTCCATACCGGGGTCAGAATTGGTGAACCCAGTTCGGTTTGTCTGGGTAGCACTCACAATCGGAACATCAAACTCGACGGCCAATCCGCGCATTTCTTCCGCAATAGACTTCACGAAGGTGTTTGTGTTAATAGAACCACCCATCTTCATTCTGGAACTGGCAAAAATGTTCAAGTAGTCCAGATAGATAATGTCAGGAACAAACTTCTTTTTCAGTTTCAGTTCGCGCAGTAAATGCCGGATGTGTCCAGAATGAGCCGAAGCGGTCGGAAACTCTTTCACAATGAGTTTACCACTTGCTCGTTTTTGTACTCGATTACTAAATTTCTCCATGTAAATTTCTCTTGGAGTGCTCTCCAAATCATCAAGGGCAATGTTAAGAAGGTTAGCATCAATGCGCTCAGAAATTCGCTCTTCTGCCATTTCGGCAGTTACATACAACACATTTTTTCCAGCCATCAAATTAGCAGAAGCGAAATGACACATTACCAAACTTTTCCCGACATTTGTACCGCCCAAGATAATCGACAGACTTTTTCGTGGAAGACCACCCTTTGTCATCTTGTTGAAATATGCCAAGTCAAACGGAATCCGCTCATCGGTTCGATGATAAAACTCAAATCGTTCATCAACATCTTCCAAGTAGTCATGTCCAATGTGCGTGTCAAAACAAACGCTTACTGCATCGGACAGCAATTCCGGAATTGCTGTTTTTGGAGTAGTTGTATCATCACCATTGATAATCCGAATTGATTTACTAACCGCGTTATAGATTGCTGCATCTTGGCAGAATTTTTCGGTTGTACTCATCAACCATTCTATGTCTGGTTGTTCCGCCGCATCGACTGTATCCTTAAGGTACGACACCAACTCACAACATTCCGTGTATTCTTGTTCGGTGATATCGTTTGAGTCGGACAACTCAATGATAATCGCCTCTGTTGTTGGGATGTTATTGAATTTTGCCGCATAATCAAGAATGTCGTCGATGATAATCGAATCAGTTCTTTCCTTGAAATAGTCCGATTTCAAAAATGGAATGACTTGTCTCGAAAAATTCTGGTTGAACAGGACATTCCGAAGAATCGTATTTTCTATTCTGTCTGTCATTAACTAATATCCAAATCAAGGTCAACTCCATCCAACATCCCAAGCAAATCATCGGATGATGTCGTGGTCGACAATTCATCATACATATCATTCTTCATAATGAAGCTCAGTGTATCGCCAGCAACACCAATGAAATCCGCCGTATCGGTATCAACGCCAGATGGGTTTTCTAATATGTGGTACACAAAATGCAGGATTGGTGGGTCGCTTGGGGTTATGCCCACCTTGCCGTATTGGTACTTTACCCCAGCATATTTTCCGCAAAGAATTTCAACCGGAACTGGGTCAACGCCACATTCATAATCAAGCCGAAAACTTTTCCGCATTTTCCTGTCAGAAAAAAACTGGCGCGGGTGAAACAGCGCACTCAATTTTCTTTTTGACATTGGGAAGCATACTCTTCGTAATTGGTATTTTGTTCATAATCAATAAACGATTCAAGCGCAGTGAGAATATATGAACATATAGCATCAATAAAGTCGCGGTCGGTTTCGTAATGTGCAGCCCGATTTCCATCTTCGAAAACTTCCATGGTAAACGGCACATCCAGTGCAACAACATTACCAGCATCATCGGTTGATTCGGTCGCGGCATCAAAATCAAAGTTATTCACCTCGACGGATAAAATTTTACCGCCATATTCTATATCAAACATACATCACCCCATTGGTTGTTATTATTCAGAATCGTCTTCCGACTCAACCGCTTCGTCCATGCCACCGCCATAAACAAAGTTCTTTTGGCAGTAATCATCAATCAACGCCAACACCTCTTCGGTAAAGAATGTCTCTGGCTCTTTGATAATCTTGGATTCGAATGCTTTTGTTCCGTCAGGAAACTCAAACTTGTTCCCGACTTTTTTGACGATATTGGCATTGTTTGCAATGTCCAATAACCCATAATAACGGTCAAGGCCAGTTCTATGGTGCAACAACACTTTAACTTTCAGTTTTTCTCTGGTAAACCTGCCCTTGTCAATGGTACAAGTAATAATAGCACCAGACAGTTCATCGGATTCCTTGAACCCAGCCTTTGACAAGAACACGATAATGGATGCGGCGTATTTCAATCCACCACCGCCACCCATTTCACGCGGGTCACCAAATGCCATACCTTGTTTCAGGTAAATGTGGTTGGTGACATACATTGGAACACGAAGCTTGCCCAGCTTTAGCGTCAACACTCGAAACGCGCCACGAATCAACTGTTGTTTGGTCATATCACGCTTGTCACTACCATCAGCAATATCAGTTACTTCTTTTGTCGATGACAACATACCAAGAGAGTCCAGTGCGAACATAATCGGCGGACGGTCTTTTTCTGGTTTTGCTGCATATCCATCCAATACACGAACCGCTGCGGTTCGAAAATTTTCAATCGTGTCACATGGAATAATCGCAACCCGTTTCGGGTCAATACCACGCGACTCAAAAGTCGAACGGTCTACCGCAGATTCGGTTTCAAAGAACGCCACCATGGAATCTGGGTTCTGGTCAAGCCACTGTTTAATACATGCCAACACAAAGAATGTTTTACCAGTAGCATGTTCGCCAGCAAACCCAACAATCTTGTTGTTTGGTGCACCTTTGTGAATACTACCAGACAACAATGCGTTCAGCGCATATGAGCCGGTGTCAACAAATCCCATTGTCTTGAATAATTCTTCATTTGTTGCTATACCAGCATATTCGTTTTGTGTTGCGTCAACCAATTCCTGCAAAAAATCTAGTGCCATATTATCACCCAAAAAAGTCGTCTAGTGTTGAAGTTTTTTCCGTGTTCCACTTGATAAGAGTTGTTATCGCCTTTAGTGGCTGCAAAAAACTCTTATCGAATTGCAAATCATAATCAATGTATTTCCGGTCAACACCAATCCTATCTGGCGTGGCGTCGGAAAACCCAATCACATTTTCGCCGAGCGGATTCGGCATTTTCAAATATACGAATTTCAATTTGTCACCGCTTCGTATCGGCTGAATTTCATTTCCAAGATTCAGCTTATCTATCTGTTTGTTGTGCAGTATTGCCGCAC
>MUGE01000169.1:0-3880 GCA_002900545.1 Thermoplasmata archaeon M11B2D
ATTTTTTAATAATATAAAGGATAATTATTAAAAAGTATTTTTTGTTCTATATCTATCATTATAACTTTTTTGTCTATGTTGGCATTTTTCTTAGCACAATCTGTTTTTTCGTACAAAATATGAAATAGAAGTTTTATAACCGATTAATTATGTCCAATATATGGAGAAATTAATATGAAAGGAAAAATTGGTGGGCTACTTATTTGTATGCTGTTGATCGGAACACTACTCCCAATAGGATCTGCCACTCAACCTATTCTAAACGACGTACAACGATTTAGTAATTGTTATATTGTCGCAGAAGGCAGACTTACAGAAAAAGATTTCCCCTCGATCATTGGCACAAGCATGTGGAAAATATGCTATTATCGGCCGTTTGATGACGACCGTGCGAATGTTTTCTATTGGTTTATCCGGTTCAACGAGACTTCAACCGTAACGATCTATTCAGAAGAAAATGGTGAGATTCTCTGGCAACACCAGGGGGATTTGGTCCCGCAACTACGCATGATACGGTTTAAAGGCATCTACCTCAATGAACTAACCGAAGAAGGGAAACTGCATATTGAACTGCGTGGAACCCTCACTCAAATCCAAATCATAGAGAAATAACTAGTCACTGTTTTTTCTCTTTTTTTTTAGCATTTACTCACCCTTTATGCTAGATGCCATTGCCCTGTCACAAGAAATCATGAACGGAAATAAAACCGGGCGAAAAGAGTTTCTTTTGGCAATACAAAGATTATTAATATCCATCTCCTTATAAATATACATAATGAAAGCATCTGTGACGGTCATCCTTTGCTTATTCCTCCTCTGTTCGAATCTGCAAGTACAGGGCATAGGGCAAGAACACATACACGTCCCCTCATCACCGCTTGTCATTCATCAATCTCTACGACAACCCATCGCGGATGCTGTGGTTGCGGATGAAAGCGATCCGTTCTTCAGTCTTATCAGTACCAGTGTCGCCTGTTGGTATGATATGGAAACGAACGAAAGCGGTCTTCTGCCGTTGTTGCTCTCTTCCGCAGGCAATCTAACCGATGCGCAGGCACGTTTTCTTGAATCGTATCTTCCCTCTTATGCAACTGTTCTTGCGGTCGGTGCGCACCTCAATACGTCGTATCAGACAATTGAGATCGTAGGGTCTGCCCCTACAGTTGCCATAGAACTGGCAAGACAGGTTTTTCTCATAGCACCAACTGTCCTTATCGTTCCCTATGACACTGAGGATGCGTACCACCTTGGTCTCCTCGCCGCACCGCTTGCAAGTTACCTTAACATCCCGATCCTTCTCTATGACCAGAACGAGGAGGAGCTTCAAATCGCCTGTACGCAGCTTCATACGACACAAGCGTATCTTGTCGGGAATGGCACGCTTACCCTGTCTAATGTCACCATCACATCGCTTCCCAGTGAACAGGTGATCACAGAAACGGTTTTATCTGCCGTTACAACACTTTTTGGTTCCATCAACTATCTGACCATGACCAATCCGGTAGACATCATCCCGCCAGAGGTCATCGACACAGCTACGGTAACAATGCATAAGCAAATCACCAATAAAAAAATCATCCTTCTGGGTAAGGAGCTTGATATCGTTGGCACAGATACCTGCCAGGCTACGATCTCCATCCCTGATGGTATCACCCATATACAGATCATTGGGGGGATCTCAGAAAAACAAGGATCCTTGTTTGGCTGCTTTCCGCCTATCGATCCTCTTCTTTTCATGACCCTTACAGATGGACAGGGGCAGATTGTTGCATATGCCAATAGCATGGGCTATGAGGTTGGAACCACATATCTTGAGACACTCACCTGTAACGCATCTGGAACTTACACTCTTACGATAACGGCGTACCATGGGATAAAAGGTGGTTTTTTTATCCAGCGAGGACTGTCTTTTGTTGATGCGGATATCACTCTTGATGTCACCATTTCAGCACTAAGCTCCCCGCATCTTCCCCTCATCCCAAAACTCTCCAGCATTGCACCATACCTTACTGCAGCACATGGAGGGCTCCTTATCGCAAATGCCTCTTGGGAGCTTACGGATTCTTCCTATGCAGCTGCCGCTCAAGGCCTTGGAGCTGGGCCATGGTATGCTGAATGCCTCCATCCCTTTACCAATGCAAAAGTCAACACAACAGTCCAGCAGCTAAAAAGGACGTTAGACACACTTGAGACGTACGACCTTCTCAATGGATATCTCAGTGGGCCTGCTTGGCTTGCGATCCTTGCGGACACCACCATGATTCCCATGTACTACTACGGGCCGTCTCAAGCAGGGATCCCTGAACGGGGGTTACCGTCTGATAATCCCTATTCCCTTGACCAGAACCTCTCCCTAGGGCGTCTCATCAGCTGGGATGTTTCTGATGCATCTGTGTTGATTGCGCGGACGTTCTTCTATGAACCCCTCTGTGGAACCCCAGAGGATTCGAGTGATTGGCATCACCGGTTCAGTTTTGTATTCGGAGAAGGATTTGGTGAAACAGGAGGGATATTCCATCAGATGCCCTACGCCAGGGAAATCAGGAAGTATAATTTTTCCTCAACAGTGTATGGGATCCTGCGGAACAGTCGACAGTATATCGAGCGGTTCAAGGTTTTCACCGCGGCGAACTACATCGAATACCTTGGTCACGGTGACTGGTTTTGGCTCCCTGCATCGTTCTACGGTCTTGATATGTATTCAAAGGCAGTGGATGTCGCCCATGCCAAAGACTGGATCTATGACAAGCCAAGCGTTTTTTTGACCTCCGCGTGTTTGATGGGACGCACCGATGGTCTTCCATCCCAGATGAACATTGGGCTTACCATGCTTCATGCAGGGTGCAACGCTTTTATAGGGGCGACACGGGAAACCGGTCAGGAATCCGGTCTTACGGTTCTGGAAAACCATTTGATTGTTGATGACTGGAGCGTCGGCGAGGCGTTACGTGGGGAAAAGCGTGTAGATGCAGAGCCACCGACTTTTTTTGTTCGCGTGTTGTATGGCGATCCTGCCTTTAATCCGTATGAGCCCTTGCATGGTTTTTCCAGTCAAGGGCGACCGGTCTTACGAGCGTTGTAAAGACACAGAATGTGTATTTTATGGAAAGGCGGACGTAAAATTGAGAAAGTTATATAGTTGGTGAGAAGAGGAGGAAAGATGGATGAAAAAAATAACGCTCCCTCATATTTTACGCCCCTAATTAACAATTGTTAATTCCTGTTTATATCACTTTCGTTTTTATTGGCCTTTTTCCAGACAAAACAAACACCAGGGAAAGTACTCCCCAGATACTGTATTGCTCCCTTTACATCCCTTCTGCAGGATCCTTCACCGTTTCTTCAACGATCCGATAGGAGGTAGTGATCTGGACCGATGACGAAAGCATCGCGAACACCGGGCAGTATTTCTGCTGTGACAGTTCGATAGCCCGTTCAAGATGCATCTGATTTAATCCAGAACCAACGAACACAAACTCAAGATGAATGGTTGTAAACACTTTTGGATGTGTCTCAGACCGCTGTGCGGTAATAACGATCTCGAAATCGCTTAACTGTACCTTTTTCTTTTGTAAAATCGATACGACATCACAGCCGGTACAGCTGCCTAATGCAAGCAACACAAGCTCCATCGGACGTGTCGCAGCATCAAACCCCGCATGCTCTTTTGTACTATCGATAGGCACCCAGTGATTGCTGTCTGCCTTACCGATAAACGAACAACCTTGTATTTGTTTTATTACTGCATTCATCGATGTTCACCATTGAACTGAATATCTATTTCTACGGTTTAAATCATCGCCTTTACGGAGATGATTATTTATACCATCGGATGTTTCTTTTTCCCATGTACCTGTACCTTCAACTCCTTAGTGTTTTT
>MUGE01000006.1:0-15806 GCA_002900545.1 Thermoplasmata archaeon M11B2D
AAATCTTTCACTGACCTTGTATTGTGTCCAGACGGAACATTGCGAAGGGTTACGCCAAAAGAAAGGTTATTGTTGCAAGGGTTTCCGGTAGATTGGTTTGATGGTTGTGGGTTGACGGTGGAAGAACAATACCGATGTAATGGAATGTCCGTTCCGGTAGTTAAACACATAGGTGAGTTGATATATGAGTTCGACAGGAAATTTGGAAAAGTTTGATTTTTCCGCGATAGAAGATTTCGATAAACACATTTCGATTTCGATTCCAAATTACAATGGATTGTTTGAGGTTTTTCAAAAATTGGCCGTTGACTTTACGCCAATGCATGGTACACTGGTTGACCTTGGATGTTCTACTGGGAATTTTTTAAGCGTTCTTCCAAAGATTCCGGACACCACTTATATTGGTGTTGATGTGGTGGATTTCCACGGTCGCCGGTTGGGTGAGTATGAGTTTATATGTGACGACGCCATACAGTTTTTGAAAAAAACCCATCGCGCCGATGTTATTGTTTCGATGTTTTTTTTGCAGTTCCTATCAAAACACCAACGGGCAATGGTTATCAGGGAACTGAACAGGTTGGTGAAGGGTGGTGCCACATTGTTGTTGGCGGAAAAAACCTTGATTGACGATGTGAAGGTGAATAAGTCTCTTCATGATTTACACCTCCAGAAAAAACGGGAATTGTTTACAGACACGGAAATATTGGATAAAGAAAAACAATTGGCGTCTTCCATGTTTTGTTTAACCAGTATGGAAATAGAGCGCGAACTGGATTTGATTGGTAGTACCAGAGAGCAAGTTTGGCAAAGTTTTGGCTTTAAGGGATGGGTTATTCATGAGTGAGTATTATCCGGAAAACAAGATAACTACGGTGTTTTATCGCGAAGTTGATTTTTTGTGGGTCAGTAGTTACTACGATGTCAACTTGTCTGGGTTATGCTATCACAATCATCGGTTGTGTTGGTTTGTCACCAGAGAAAATATGTTTTGTGCCAGCCCATCGGATACTTTTGTGACCAAGGTGGATATATACCAACTCACCTATTGGCAAACCATACACGCCTCTTTGCGGAAGAAAATGTTTGAGTGGTTTGTTGGGTATCATTGCACTTTCCCAAATCGCAAACAGGGAGCGCGCCAGAAATACTATTCAGCCACGAATATTTTTTCCAAGGCATGGTATGGATTGCTGCGTAATGTGTATTATGGATTTATTCAAAAGGTGATTCGGTGAAGATTAAATTTCTTGAAAATCGTCGGCGAAAAAAACTCGCACTGCGCAGGTGGCACAAATGGTTTGCGTGGTATCCTGTTATCGTCGGCTATGATTGTGATTTGCGGTGGCTGGAATATGTTGGTCGAATACAGCAACGGATGTATGGCGAAGAGTGGTTTGAGTATTGTTCGTTGGACGATTACGAAAAGAAAACTAAAAAATCCCATAGACAAGACGCCGAGTCGATTGAACCGGATAACAATGGCGTATATGAGGTGTCTGCATACAACCCAACCACACACCAACAGTTCGATGCGATTCTTCAATACAACACCGAATATGGGTGGTTGTTTACACTGACCGACCAAAAAGATGGTTGTTTTGTGTATGATATTCGTGCCAAAGAAGAGTTTGATGAAATGATTGCTTATGGTTATGACAATACAAACAGTGAGGAAAACTGAAATGTCCAAAAAAGAATTGGTATATGACAAGTTCTATGAAGTGCGCGCACCAAGTGGTATCACCTTGGAACAAACCAATGTCCCTAGTGATGTTATCAAATCGTTCAATAAGTCAACCGACGCTGACCTGTTTGAATATCAAGGCAGTGATGAACGGTTGGATAGCGATGGTCGGCCATATCTGGCACCCGGTAACAATAAACACTTGGTGGCCAAGCGTCGTAAAAACAAACTGACATACAAGAGCATATCGTGTAAATTTATGCTGGCCGAATGATTGGGGGTGATGGTGGAATGAAAACTGGGTTTTATGAGTTTTCCCAGAACAATTCTGGTGGCGTGTTCATAGTGGATGATGTGTTGTGTCACCGAATGTTTATTGAAGCGACCGACAAGCATGACGCGAACCGGATTGCGGAAAGATTGGGTGTATATTTTGATGGTCGTGGTAGCCATCATGATTGTCCGTGTTGTGGTGACCGATGGAGTCGTGCGGATGATTGGGATAAGGTTGATATGGCCAATATCATTGACGATGGATATGTGGTTTCTTTTTATACGGAAACCAATATAAAAGAAGATGCGCTAAACGAGTGGGCCAACCAATACGGGAAATATATTGTTTTGGAAAAACCAAAATTCACGAAGACCGATGGGCTGTGTAGATGTGAGGGGCGGATATCCTTTCGCTCGTTCGAAGAATATGTCCAGTTTTTGGCAGATGAGTATGGCTGGACAACCCCAGACTGCCGGATTTTCTACAAGAATGGCACCAAAACGGATGTTTTTTCGAAAAATGTGCCCTGATTTGGGGGGGGGGCACCCATAATACCCACACTTTTTAGTAGGGTATAAGAATACCGGCCATTATTCGATTTTGGTATTATCGGAGTTTTTTGATTTTTCTTTTTGGTTGTGGTATATTGTCCCTGTTGATGACTAAATCGGAGAGGGATGATGGTTGATAATTCTGTGATGGTATGTGAACACTCGGTTTTCAGGATGGGTACCGCGCCATATCGGGTTGTTGGTTTTTGGGCACCACCACCGCGCGCCTTGGCAGAAACAAATTCAGCCGCTTTCAACAAGGCCGTTTCGGAGCGCCCTGACTGTTGCAACTTTAGTTGTGACCATTGCGGTACCCCGATTGATAATCACTATATCATCGAGGATGCTGTTGGTAAGTGGTTTGCGGTTGGTTGTGATTGTGTTTTCAAGACCCACAATGTCAAGCTGATTTCGGCAGTAAAGGCCAAAAAGAACGCTATTGCGAGAGAGCGCGCGCGTGAACGGCGCAATGCCAAACGAGCCGAAGCTGCGCGAAAGGCCATTGCTGAACGGGAAGCGATTGAATCCGCCGAACGGGAAGCGAACGGCGGCAAGACCGATGCTGAATTGCGCTTCGAGGCGGCTGAAAAGCTGCGCATTGAGCGGTCAGCGAAAATTGCAGAAATTGCTGCGGAACTGCTGGCAGCACTTGATTGGAAAAAAAACGACTTCATGGATTCGCTGGCACGGTCTGTGCGTGGTGGCGACATGCCGCGTGGTCGGGGTCTGCATATTTGTGTAGAAACGCTTGCATCATACAAGTGTGGCGGCAAGCGCTCCAACTCGAAAGCGTACAAAGAAGCATACGATTATGCTTGGGTTGTGGTGGGTGATATTGAAAATGCATTTGGTAATATCTAATAGCCAAGCCGTACAACGGAGAAAAAAATGACTCAACAAGATAAAATCAATGTGGGAGACACCGTAACGGTGCATTTCTTCCAGTCGGAAGACTATTTTGCCAATTGTGTTGTTTTATACATTCCGGCTCAGGCTGGTGAATGTTGGCAATTCAAAACGAAAGAGGGCTATATTGTATATGCCCAGTCGTTTTCATATGTGCTGAAAAATACAAAAGAATCCAAGTATGCAAGACCACTCTGACCTAAAAGAAGTCAAGTGTGGGTGGTGTTCCGGTGCTGGTGTTATCAGCACCACATCCCACAAAGACCAATACGGAATGTCGACCTGTCATGCCTGCAACGGTTCTGGTAAATTGTGGGTTGTTGATTTGCGACAATTAGAAGTGTCCGAAGATATTTTCAAACATCACCGAGTATTTCAGTCGGTTTATGACAGCAACCTGTCTGATTTTGAAGTATACCAAGAATTGGATGATATTAACGAAGCCACATAAATAATTGTTAAACCTTCAGTTTAACATGGTAATGTGGACTCGTCAATGCAACTTTTCTCATTAGTATTCTTCGAAGGTGTCGTGGAGGACATTCACGACCCGCTTGAACTAGGACGCGTCCGTGTCCGCATTATCGGCCTCCATACGGCAAATAAAACGCTCATCCCTACGGATACCCTGCCGTGGGCTATCATCGCCCAAGACCCAACCAGTGCGGCCACAAGCGGCATAGGCAAATCGCCAACTGGTATCCTCCAAGGCTCAACCGTCATTGGATATTTCCGTGATGGCCAATCCTGCCAGCAACCCGTTATCACGGGCACGATTGCCGGTATCCCAGAAGAAAAGACCCCACAGAATACAGGGTTTTCTGACCCAGACGGTGTGTATCCGTTGCAGGCTGGTGAAAATGATGTGAACAGGCTTGCCAGAGGAATAACCAGTGGCACCTGTATTGAACAAAGAAACAATTCATTGGATAAAAATGTTCCCACTGCCAATGGCGGCACATGGTCAGAGCCAGCCCCAGAATACTCGACAGTTTATCCAAACAACAAAGTGTTTCATTCCAAATCTGGGCATACCATAGAAGTCGATGACACAGACGGAAAAGAACGAGTTCATGTGTATCACAAGTCTGGCAGTTTCGTTGAGTTTTTCCCAGACGGCAAAACAGTACAAAAATCAAAAAAAGACAATTATGAAATTGTTCAAAACAACAAAAACCTTCATGTGTCTGGCCAGCTAAACATAACCGTCGATTCAAACGCTACAGTATATGTGCTCCAAGACGCTATCGTGCGAATCAACGGAAACTGTCAATCAACTATTTTTGGGGATTCCACACAAACCATTCAGGGCAATGTCAGCCAGACAGTTCAGGGCAATGCAACACAAACGGTATCCGGCAATATGTCCATGACAGTATCCGGCTCCATGGACATGGTTACCGGCGCGGTTACTTGGAAAGCGCCTGCTGTTGATTTCATAAAGGCATAACCATATGCCAGCCGTAGCGGTTACCACAATAGACACAGCCGGTGGAATCATCACTGGGCAACTACAGACATTCGTAACCAGTGATGGGATACCGATGTCTGTGTTGGGTGACCCAGTAGCGCCTCACCCGCCACCATTGCCACCACACTTCGTTGCTACCATGGCGCAAGGTTCTGTTTTTGTGAAAATAGATGGCATTCCTGTTGTGCGCGCGGGTGATGCTGCATCATGTGGACACACCGCTTCCGGTTCAAGCCATGTGTCTATATCAGAGTAAGGATAAATATTTGCATGGCTAATAATCCAAAAAAACAGTATCGGTACAAAGACTTGGATATGTCATTCAAGCCGCATCCGGTTACTGGTGACATTATCAGGAAGTTCGACGCGGAAGCAATCAAGCGTTCCGTGAAACTACTTGTGCTTACAGAATTCTATGGACGATTGTTTGACCCAGAGAAAGCTTCCGGCACACGAAGCCTGCTGTTCGAAAATATTACACCTGCCACCGCTGGGCTTATCGAACAGGCCATCTTCAATGCGATTCGCAACTATGAGCCAAGGGCAGACATATCCGAAGTTACCGTGGTGGCAAAACCGGATGACAATCAGTATGAAGCCACGATTATTTTCAACATCCTGAACATACCAGAGCCTATCGAGGTGAGTATGGTGCTGGAGAGAACCAGATGAAAACATTCAATCAGTTCAATACGGAATTATCGGATACAGTTTTCCGCCAGCAATTGGCAGAAATCCATGTACCTGAGAATCCGGAACAATTATTGGACGAAGCCATGTTGGCCGATGCATTGGAAGCATTGAAAAAACTGTTTGATATGTTTATTCAGAAAAGAGACAGGAAGTTGTTGGTCAAAATCAAGTCCGCTATTTCTATATTGTCGGTGCAAGGTGCCGCAAAGGTAGCACGCCAATTACCAGCACCAAAATACAAACAATTGGTGAGAGCATTGGAGCGCATGGCCGACGATGTACGCAAGGACGATACATTGAAAAATTTCGCCACTTTGGTTGGTGCCGATGTGAGTGTGAAGACCGCTCCAACTTTTAAGTACCGTCATTTCGGACAGGACACAAGAAACCTATGAAGACTTTTAAGGAATTCAAACGGTTGCTAATCGAAAAGCGTTCCCATGCAGAACAGAATCCGCGCGCGCGCACAGCCGAGACATTATTGAAATACAAAACCAAGAAACATGTCTATGTGTCTTTTTCGCCAATCAACAAGCTTGGTGTGAATCCAAAATCCAACTGGTCTACTCCACAGGGGGTATATGCTTATCCTATTGGAAAATTTGCAGACGATATCCGCGAGTATCTGTCGAGTGGGATGGGGGCAATCAATGTATTTCCATATGCGGGTGACCGGCCACATGTGTTTGTGGTTAAAACCAACCCGTCCGCAAAAGTCATGGATTTGAAAACGGGGAAATTTTCAGAAAAAGAGTTTTTGAAAAAATCAAAACAACTATCGGCGTTTCTTGTAGCCAACAACTACACAGAAGATGATGACGACGCCATGGAGTATTTCTATACGGCATCCGTTGATTATGACTATACCCACAAAGCACTTTACAAGGCACTCCATGTTGCTATTGTGCGTAATGCAGCTAATGCCAGTGCAACAACCAGCATTCATTTCAATAAGGCATTGCGTATTGCCGGATTTGATGCGGTGGAAGACCGTGGAACAAACACAATATTCAACGGAGAGCCATGGCAGATTGTGTATCTGACACCAAAAGCATACACCATTGAAGAGTCCATATACAACGACGAAACGCCGCGTATGTGGAGAGACCGCGGGGGGCACATTCGTCGTGGTGAAGACAGGTCAAAATACCAATAAATAACTATATCCAATAAGGAACATCGACATGCAATTCAAAGAACAACAACCAAAAACCAGAGTGTTGGATATCGTCAACGGTGCGTTATCCAAGAAAACGGTCACCGAAGCAAAAGAACTGACCATGCAACAACAGGCCATATTGGGTAAGGCAATCAAGAGTATTGAGAAAAAAACCAGTCGCAATGACCACACAGGCGCATTGCAGGAATTGGCAGACTTGGTTGGTGCCAAACAGATTTCTGCTGTCATGACCCACATTGCGGCTATCCAGAAAATGCTTGGTTACGCACCAAAGGATTTGCAAAAATTCCGTGACAGCTATCTTGAAGTATTACTGAAGTATGTGAAAGAACAATACGACGAAGATGCAGTGAAAGAAGTTCGCGGCGCATTCTAATAACAACTAGGAACCATCATGAGCAAGCTACTGAAAGACATTTCTTCACTGTTGACCGAGCTATCGGAAAAATACGAAATTCCAGAGTACACCAGACTGGAAGAAGGTACACTGGGCATTAACTATAAAGACATCGAAGACCCAGAACTGCGCAAACAGGCGTTCAATTCCATTTCCAATAACATTGGCAAGCGCGTACAAAATCTTCCAGGCAAGCGCAAAGTGGCTTTCTATAATCCAGAAACCAATGATTTGGTTTTCCCAGACCATCCAGAAGATATGGCGGGTTATATGGAAGATGGATACAAGCTGGTTATCGGGTTGAAGTTTCCTGCTTCATTGCGCGAAGCTATGCAGAAAGCCGAAATCATTGATAAGACAGGTAACCGTGGCCATGTGAATTCTTCACTGGAATATACCATTACCGGAATCCAGCCAAGTCAAGTATTGCAATTTATGAAAAATCACAATCTGGTACCGCAAGTAAACGGTATGCTGATTGACTTTATGGGCTATAAAGGCGGTCCATTGGTAATGACCTATGACGAAGACAAGAAGACTCTCTATAGTGCGGCTGAGTTGGTTGACCTGAAAAAGAACCTGAGACTGACTATTGGTGGTGAGAAACTGCGAGTGGAAGAAGTCGAGCTTAACGAAGGGTTGGTTGATAGTTTCAAAAAAGACTACAAAGAATATCGCGACGATAAATTGTTTTCGGTCAAACAAAAAGGAGCCGGAAAGATTCTGGTCACCGACCTAAAAACCAAAAAAACAAAGTTGTTTAGGCTGTTAAGCAGAGACATGTTTGGTAGATACTGGGATTTGGTTGAAGAACTATCTACCGGCACTACCGAGTCTCTTGAAGAGGCATTGAATTCTCGTGTTGAAATTGTGGACAATACCGATAAGCTTGGCTCACTTGACTTTAACGAGTATCAGATTGGTGTAATTGTATTTGGCAACTCACCTATTTCTCGTGCGCTGATTATTGACAAAGGCCATGCCAATGACGCCAAGGAATACGGCAGCAAGGTAATTGCTCGTGTGGCTAATCCACTGACCAAGATGTCTGGCGGCCATGCAAACAATGCAACCATTATCAAACTGAACCTGAAAACCGGAACCTATGCACTACCGGACGAGGCTTCTATGTCTGGTGAAACCGATGAGTTCAAATGGGCTACACCGGTTAAGTTCAAGCGCGTTGTTATCCAGCAACCGCAAAAAGCCGTTAAGCTGGGCTGGCTGAACAAGAGCCTTGAACCTATTGCGGAAGAAACTCTTGTAACGGAAGCTGCTGGTTCGGGTGACGACCGTTGGGTAATTGTTAGCATGGAAGGCGACAAGTCGTTTTTTAACAAAAACTCAAAGGTAATCAAAATCGTAAAAGCCTCCAACAATCCACCAGATACTTCCAAGTACCTGAGCAGTGGCCGTAAGGTGAAAGCGATTCGTCTTGGTGCGTTCAAGAAAGAGCTTATGGATTACAAGCAAGACACCAAGAATCACCTGATGTCTCAGTTGGATAAAATTGTCAACGAAGACTTTTCGTTCAGGTTCGATTATTACAACGAAACAGGCATTGAAATTTGTGAAGAAAAAACCCTGACCAAGAAAGCTGCGGCAGACAAACTCCAAGAGCTTTCCGACAAGTATCAGTCATTCTCATATAAAGCAAGTGGCGTACCCGATGGTGGCTCACGCGCGGGCAAAACTGATACCTTGTCCAGAATGTTATTCCGCCATGTGACTGGCGTAACCGTTGTCAAGAATCCACACAAAGAAGGTGAAGTCGTCAAGGTAACCGTTGACGAAAACAATCCTACGCGTATTGGCGGAAAAGAAACAACACAATTCTATATGTGGTTCTATTGATTAATAAGGATTTTCCATGGATGCACTGAAGACGGAACAGTTGTTTGTTCGGGAATTTACAAAATTTCTCATGGAAGCAACGGAAGACAAGCCTGACTTTACTGGCAAGTATTTTGATTATTGGATGGACAAGACCACCGAAGCCAACGGCCCAGTTGCCGATGGTGAAGTACAAAATGCCATATTGGTATCTGCCGAAGGTGAGTATTCTTCAGGAACCGCAGGAACCGTATTAATGGTTCGACTGGATGAGCCGCCGAAGACCGTGTATCGCGTAGGCTCAATGGACTATAAAGACCAATCCAGTGCCGTTCGTGCTGTTATTGACAAACACGAAGAATCAACAGAACAACGAATGAAAGACGATACCAAGGCCATTGAATCCGATACCTATGTCGCATACAATGCAAAAACATTCAAGATTGTATCGGCCATGGCAAAGGGCAAACCAATAACAGAACTGGAAGGCAAACTACAATCAGACGCCAGTAAACAGAAAGACGAAATTATGAAAAAATATTCGTTGTCTGATTTACCAATTGTTCCGGTACTGAATAAATCACCGATATACAGGGCAGCATAATGGCCAACTCCAAGCTGAGAGTCACAGAACTTGATTTTAACAATATCAAGGAAAACCTGAAGAACTACCTGAGAGACCGTCCAGAGTTTACGGACTATGACTTTGAAGGCGCGGCATTAACCGTCCTGTTGGATGTATTGGCATACAATACTCACTACAATGCGTACTACCTGAATGTGGTGGGCAATGAGGCTTTCTTGGATTCGGCTCAGTTGAGAGAATCGGTAATATCACGCGCAAAGGAAATCGGATATACGCCTCGTTCATGGATTGCGGCCACTGCGTTGTTGGACATAAAAGCCGTACCAAAGAAACCATTGAATCCACCATATGACACATTGTCATTTGTGGTACTGGACAAGAACAAACCATTCACTACGGTAATAGACGGAAACACCTATACCTTTGTTACCCAAGCCAGTCATGTTTTGACAAAAAACTTGGACGGTGACTTTGTTGGTAC
Source organism: Thermoplasmata archaeon M11B2D (assembly GCA_002900545.1). Lineage (GTDB taxonomy): Archaea > Thermoplasmatota > E2 > DHVEG-1 > DHVEG-1 > SM1-50. The sequence goes on from MUGE01000006.1 coordinate 10,057, forward strand.
CAATATTCCGGTTAAACAAGGCAAGTATCTGGAATTCCGTTATGTAGTTGACAAGACCAATCCGGAACAGAAGTTCATTATCCCGAACGAACGATGCGATACCACCACACTGAGGGTGTTGGTACAGACATCCGCTACTGACACCACCACCGAAGCATTCTCGCCAGTGATTGACTTTAACGAGTTGACCCCAGACACCAACTGTTACTGGATACACGAAATTGCCAATGGTCTCTATGAAGTACAGTTTGGTGATGGTGTGTTGGGCAAAGCCTTGGCCGACGGCAATATTATCAAGCTGTCATATATGGTGACCGAAGGTGATGTGGCCAACAAAGCCAGTGAGTTCACCTATACATCGTCCATCCAAGGATTGACCAATATCCAAGTGACTACCGTACAGGCCGCATATGGCGGGGCAGAAATTGAGTCTATTGATTCTATCAAGTTCACTGCTCCAAAGTATTACCAAGCACAGAACCGTGCGGTAACTCCGGAAGACTATGAAGTTATCGTAAAAAGAGAGTTCCCGAATATTGATTCCGTTACTGTATGGGGCGGTGAAGATAACGACCCGCCTATTTACGGTAAAGTGTTTATTTCGGTAAAACCAGCCGATGGGTTTACTTTGACCCTTGGCCTGAAGCAATTGATTGCCGACGAAATCCTGAGAGAATTCAATGTGGTTACTATTTTGCCTGAAGTAGTAGACCCAGAATATTTGTTTGTCATCATGGATACCGAAGTGCGCTTTGATTCCTTCCTGACCAACAAGACCGCAGAAGATATCAGGGCAGAAGTGGTAACAACCATTGACACCTATAACGAAGACCGTTTGGGCAAGTTCGATAAGAAGTTAAGATTTTCCCAGTTGGTGGCAGACATTGACGATACAGACCAGTCTATCCTGAACAACCAGACACACCTGTTTTTACAAAAAAGATTCATTCCGGCTATCAACTTGCCGTTTGATTACACACTGAGATTCCAAAACGAACTGGAACCGAACTCATTGGCTATGGATGGGTTTACCATTAACGATAGCATTGTTGCCGAAGCAGGAACCACCTATTTCATGAAAGACAATGGTGGTGGCATAATGGTGATTTATCGCAACCAACCAATCAGTGGCATTAGCGTAGTGGGCAACATTGGAACCGTGGACTATGTAACCGGCAAAGTGTTTATCAGCCAGTTCAAGCCAGCTACCATTACAGACAGTTTTGGTGAACTGAGAATGACCGCCACGCCATTGGAAGAAGACATATCTGTATTGAGAAACACCATTGTTGAAATTGACATGGATGAATTGGTGGTAACCGTTGTTCCTGAATACAGAGCCGAAATCTGATGAAGACCTTTAAGCAATTCAAATCAGAATTGTGTGAGGGTATTAGTGATGTCTTGTATCACAGCACATATGGTGAACGAGCGGCCAATATATTGAGAACCAACCGTTTTGTGTTGTCGGTTGCGGTTGATAGTGCATCCGAATTGTCTCTATCGAGCAATAGGAAAAAACTAAAATTCTTTTTCCTGTCTACTTCACGAAGCAAGACCGGCGCGTTCCAGCAATCCATGGAGTTTGCTTCCGAGGCAACGACATTTGTTCTTGACGGAAGAAAGCTGGCCAGTAACCTGTCCGGTAGTCCAATTGACTATTTCAAAGGAACGCGGGAAACCAAATCAGCCGAAGCAGAAGACAGGATTTATTCGGATAAACCGGAAATCAATAATGCGGCCAAATACATAAAAGAAATACACATAAGAGCAAACACTGCTACAAAAAATAATAAAAATCTGGCAACCATAGCGCGCATTGCAAAAGAAAAGAACATCCCGTTGTACCTGTATACGGACGGCAAGGATTTTGTTGTCCAGAATAAATCAAAAGCCATAACCGACCATGACAAGATTGTGGCCACACTTGATAGCAAAGAGAAAGAGCCTCCTGTAGCCAGCTATGAAGTGTGGACACTGGATATCATGATGGCTTATCTACTGTCTGCATCGGCAAACAAGAAAGAATTCATGTCCAAAGTGAACAAACTAAATAAAACACAAAAAGAAAACATGATAACCAGATTCAAGTACATAACTAAAAATCCAGAAAACTTTGTTTATATGCTTATCAACGGATTCCATAGCAATAAAGAATCCACAGAGAAAGGCCGCGAATATGTCAATGGATTGGTGCAATACATGGAAAAGAACAAATTGAAGAACATGGAAGAATTGTCTACCAATCTACTAAAAAAAATAAAGGGCTAACATGAAAACATTCGGACAACTAAGAAAAGAACTGGCGGAAGCAAAACAGGAAACATTGACCAAACCAATATACCTGAACAGTAGCAGCAACAGCAATCGTGGTTACGGTGTAGCCATTGGTACTCGTTCAAGCAGCAATGACTACAGTTCTGAATTGGTAGTGGTTACTAACGCCAAACTGGATGCGTCCAAGAAAAAGATTGTTTCCGGTATCGTGTCTGGCGTATATGACACAATGGGCGATAACTACGCTTACAGCAATGCGTCCAAGAGAGCAGACATGCTTGCGAGAGACGCACAAAAGGCCGGTGTACCCCACGATTATGCAACCACAAAATAATCAAAAAACATTCAAGCAGTTCAGGCAACAACTGTTCGAGGGTATCAGCCCTGTTCTGTACCACACCACATATGCCGCCAATGCAGCAAACATCTTGGACAAAGATAAGTTTGTTTTGTCTGTTGCAGTAAATCACCCGCGCGAAGAAGAAATAGCCAATTCTGGAAAAAGAGTGCGGCTGTTCTACCTGTCTACTTCAAGAAGCAAACTTGGCTCATATCAAGACACTGGTGGTGTGACTGGTGTTACCTTTGTATTGGATGGCAAGAAAATATCAAACAATTTTTCAGGAAAATCCATTGATTACTTTTCCGGTTCTGGCTCCGGTTCGGGCAACATATTTGACGGTGAACTGGAAGACCGGATTGTTTCGGATAAACCAGAAATAACACACGCCAGTAAGTACATCACCGAAGTTCATTTGCTTCTTGGTGAAAACTTGGTGCATAGTAGCGGAAGCGTATTGCCTGGGGTTAAACCAGACTTGTTTATTTTATTGAAAAACTTGGCCAAAAAAAGAAATATTCCGTTTTACATGTACACCAATCGCAAACATTTTTTGTTGCAAAACAAAAAAGAAGCGTATACCGGCATTGACATTGACCGATATTTCAACAATAAACCAGAGAAAACGACTTTCGATACATTGTTTGCGCCAGACAAGTTTTCGTTGATTTCACAATATGCCTTGGCGGTTTACCTGATGGTCAAGTCAAAAGACCGGAAAGAGCTTACCAAAAATATCAACAAGCTTGGCTCGGATGACAAAGATTCCGTAAAAAGAATGGTGTTCCCAAAAACAGGACATTCGAGCAAAACACGAGAGCGTATATCATCCATCATGAATGTGGCCATACAGAATAATTCTGGTGCTAGGGATATTGGTCGTGAATATGTCAATGAGATTGTCCGCTATATGGAGAGAAACAAGTTCAGGTCTGCTACAGATTTGGTAGACCACTTGATACTGAAACACGGATTGTCCAAATGAAGACTTTTAAGCGGTTCAAAACAGAATTGTATGAATCAGTAAGCGTAACGGTTTACCATGTTACCAACATGTATCCGGCTATTAATATTCTTGAAAAAAACAAGTTTATATTGTCGGTTGCGACTGGTGTGGGTCGTGAAGAAACCTTGGTTCCAAAAACAAAAAAAACAAAACTGTTTTATTTGTCCACTTCAAGAAGCAAGACCGGCGCATTCCAGAGAGACTACAATATTTCAGGTTCGACTACATTTGTATTGGATGGTCGCAAGCTGGCTAATAACTATGCTTCCACTCCGGTAGAGTATTTTGGTAAAGACCGACCAGTATCGGAGCGTGAATCGGAAGACAGGATTTATTCGGATAAACCGGAAATCAATAACGCGGCCAAATACATAACAGAAATCCATATTGTGGTTGGTTCGTCTTTTGTGATGAACATCATGGGAAACCCAGCAAAATCAAAAGAAGATTTGTCTGCTTACTCGCGCATGTTGTCATTGGCTATCAAGCACAATATTCCAATTTATTTTTATGAAAAATTTAATGATTACTTGGTGCAAAACAAAAAGAAAGCCATTGACATAAATAAAATAAAAGCAGGTATAGAAAAACTATCCCAGTCTGGCAATACTTTCGATATAGACAGTATTATTTCCAAGCGCAAAAACAGAGGCACATGGACAGACGATTTGGCGTTGTTACATGCCATGGTGTTTAGTGACAATCAACCAGACATGTTCAAGAAATTGGACAAGTTCGATAATAAGGATTTTTTGAAAAAAGGATTTTTTGAATTCAAGAATACAAGAAGACCTGCCTTTAATGGTCATAAAGACTTTTACAATTTTGTGGTTGATACCATTCGCTCAAACATAAACTACGCGGAAGAAGGTCGCGAACAACTTAACCAAATAATCCGGTACATGGAAAAAAACAAAATACGCAGTGTTGGTGATTTGCATGGTTTGTTGTATAGCAGATACGGGATGGCATCATGAGGTTCAAACAGCTTGGTATTACCGAACAGGCGGTTTCCGCCAAGAATACAACAACCAAAGAATTCCAGACGGCCAAAAAATTTATTTTGGATTTTGTTGAAAAATATGGTTTCCGTAACACCATTATGGGCGGATATAACTTTGTGTTTTCGCCCACCAATGACTGGGACGAATCCATGGTAATGGCCGAACTAATGCCAATGAGCGACGGCACCGCATACATCACTGGATTGCTTGTGCCGGTAGATAGCCACAGGGGCAAGGGCTATGCCAAGAATGTCATGGAATCGCTGATAAAGGAGGCCAAGAAGGCTGGAATTGTCCTGACACTAGACCCAAAACCATTTGGCGCGGTCAAGGGGCTGAAGAAGGCGGATTTGGTAGCGTGGTATTCGAAGCTTGGATTCAAGAGAGAGGCCAGCCGTGGCCTTATGGTTAAGTATCCAAAATAACCTTACTTTTTTTGTGTGAAATGAACTGGGATAAAATCGGATTCAAGAATCCAGTATTGGTGTAAAACATCGAAATGCTGAGTATTGTTGTCGTGTGTTAAACACCTACAGCGAAACGGAACTGGACTTTTGTCATTAACTTCGACAACAATTCTTTCATATGGGCGGAAAAACCCATATCCAGTATATAATCCGATATCACCTTTTTTAATATTATTCATCTTGGTCTACTATGTGGATTTTTGAAAGACATTCCAATGGGCACAGCCATGAGCCATCTTCGATTGCAAAAAATCGGTCTCCATTGACAAGTGTATGTTCTGGGGCAATGGAAGCATCCAAATTACGGTCGTAATCTGGGCGACATCCTCTTACGAAAATATAGTGCGCCTTTTTAACTGATACTTTGTGCATGTCGATTGCAATCCTTTATTTGTTGGAATAACAAAAAATCATGTCTTCTATTGCAGAATGCAATTTTTCATCGCCAACATATTCTTGCATGAAATCTAGGCAACTGCATTGCCCTCTACTTCTTCTTAGACTTTTTAAAGAAGAAGTATAACAGATTGCTTCGCTTTCACTGAACCCTCTTTCCATAAGCCCACAAAACAAGTCTTCTGGAAAGAATCGTCTTTCAAAACTAAGTATCTGTTCCAGTGTAAATGTATGGGATTTCATTTGCGAAGAGGCGCGGT
>MUGE01000170.1:0-3865 GCA_002900545.1 Thermoplasmata archaeon M11B2D
AGAAACGCGACCAGAACTATCGCCCAAAGGGGAATTGATAATGCAAGGAACTCCATACCACCAGTAAAAAGAAACACTGTTGCTGGTTTAAATATTTGGAATTGCGACAATGGTTTTTTGGTAGAAACAATTAAAAAATCTTGTGATATGAGAATGTCTGACCACAATGATGACACACTATCTCACACTAAGTGCTGCAACATGCTGAGAAATGGGCGAGCTGAGTGGTCATCAGAGTTCTTGTTCCCCAAACATACAAAAACTCTGATTCGATGTCACATCTGTGTATCTCCAACATGATTTTATTAAACAACAGACTGTTGAACAACGGCAATACCAGGTGAACATCGCACACTCTGCAGCCAACACAAGCACCCTTGTCGTGCTTCCAACGGGAATGGGAAAGACAATCATCGCCGTTCTTGTGATTGCAGAGGAGTTGAAAAACGGCAACAACGTTTTAGTGCTCTCTCCAACAAAACCCCTGGTAAATCAACACGCTCAGTCATTAAGCACACTGCTTACTCTTCCGGATGCTGTCGCGGTCTTCACAGGAGAAATCGCTCCTGAGAAACGGATAGCTCTCTGGAACAGCAAACGGGTCATCGTCTCCACACCGCAGGTCATAGAAAACGACCTGATCGCACGACGATATGACCTGTCGAAAATCAGTCGCATTATCTTTGATGAGGCGCATCGTGCCACAGGCAATTACTCTTATACGTTTATCGCGGACATGTTCAAGAAACAACAATCTGAACGACATTGCCTTGGCATGACTGCATCGCCAGGTGATAACCTCTCAGAGATTCTAGAGGTCTGCAAGAACCTTGAAATCACAAACATCGAGATTCGAACAAAAATCGACCCAGATGTCCGACCATACGTCCATGACCTTGACATCAAATGGAAGGAAATTGTGCTTCCCACGGAGTTTAACCACACCCTTCAGCTGCTCCGAAAAGCCCTTGCTGAACGACTCAAGATCCTAAAGGATCTTGGAGTCCTTGACTCCGCCGCCATCGCTCTTATCAATCGGAAGAAACTCTTAGAGGTTCAAGCAAGAATACAGGCAGATCTTCGTTCCCATCCTCAGCCGTCACAAGCCCTTTTTAAGGCTGCCTCAGCGCAAAACGCGGCGATGAAACTTGCTCATGCTATTGAACTGTTGCAGACACAAGGGGTCAATGCGTTACGTAGCTACATCGTTCGCATGGCAACCGAGGCAAACTCAAAAGGAGGAAGCAAAGCGTCCAGGGACCTTATGAGGGACCCAAATGTGCTTGAAGCAATTGCTTATGTTAAATCCTTAACAATCGAGCATCCTAAGATCCAGGAGATCGTCACCATCGTCAAAGACCAAATAGCTCATAAGAAGGAATCCAAAATCATTGTCTTTACCCATTACAGAGACACCTCTCTGTATATGGTAAAACAGCTGGAGAACATACCTCATGTGAAACCTGTTCGATTCATCGGTCAAGCAGGAAAGGAAAACGATAAAGGTCTGACGCAGAAGGAACAAATTGATATCATCAGGCGATTTAAAAACGATGAATATAACGTACTGATCGCAACCTCAGTTGCTGAAGAAGGCCTTGATATCCCATCAACGGATCTTGTGGTCTTCTATGAGCCGGTCCCCTCCGAGATTCGAACCATCCAGCGGAAGGGAAGAACCGCGCGGCAGATGGCAGGAAAGGTCATTATCCTGATAGCTAAGGGGACACCAGATGAGGCGTACTATTGGTCAAGCCGGCAAAAAGAACGCAGGATGCATAAAGAACTTGAAATCCTTCGAACCGCGCTTCGCAAGAGGATTTCTGATCCTACTGCGGTGTACCGAAATGCATTGCAGCAGGAAAATCAGAAGAAACTCGATGAATATGCCAAAAAAAATTCACTGAAGATTATTGTCGATCATCGGGAATCACGCTCCCCGGTCATGCGGTTTCTTACTCAGAAAGACGCCCTCGTCGAACCCCAGCAGCTTGATGTGGGTGACTACATCGTCTCCCCTCGCATTGGTGTGGAAAGGAAAACCGTGGACGATTTCCTCAACTCGTTGATAGAGGGAAAGCTGTTTGTTCAAATGAAAAACCTCCGGGCGACATATGCACGACCATTGTTGCTTATCGAAGGAGACGGTTTGTTAACAAAGCGGAACATTAGCCATAACGCGATCTTTGGGAGTTTTGCGGCCATCATGGTTGACTTTGGTATCCCCATCATCACCACCCATACGCCTCAAGAGACAGCGGATTTCCTTGCAGTCATGGCCCAACGGGAGCAAAAAGAGGGTGATAGAACGGTATCGGTCCGAGGGGAAAAGACGGCTCGGACCATTTCCGAACAGCAGCAGTTCCTTGTCGAAGGTCTCCCGAACGTCTCAGCGGTCCTGGCACAACGTCTGCTGCAGCATTTCGGAAGCATCCGATCCCTGGCAAACGCATCAGAGGAGGAACTCTGCCAAATCAACGGCATCGGGAAGAACATCGCGGCAGAAATCCTAAAAATACTAAACGCGGAGTATCTCAGAGAGTAGCATAAATATCCGAGTAGAACGATTCAGACGAGAAAAATAACTGGTTTTAAAACTGAAATCATATCAGTTGAAACCCATACGAAGAATGATATAAGCCCTGTCAATGCAATCTCTCTTTATTTTTATATGTTCGTAACATTTAAATAAGCCTCTAGGTTAATAAATCAGTGACCTGCGTTGTCAGGGGAGGAATCCAAAATGCGGACCCTGGTGGTCATTAGTATAATTCTATTATGTATTGGAGCAAACGTTGTAACTGGTTTTCATACAAATTCACCTAATAATCCTGAACGCTTGGATAGGAACAATTGGTTATATGTTGGTGGAAGCGGACCTGGGAACTATACATCTATTCAAAGTGCAATAAACGCTGCAAGTCCCGGTGACACAGTTTTTGTCTACGATGATTCTTCACCATATCTGGAGACTCTTGTGATTCCTACCTCATTATCGTTGATTGGTGAAAATAAGCAGACAACTATCATCGATGGGGCAAATACAAACGATATTGTGAACATCACTGCTGATAATGTCACTATCATGGAATTCACTCTGCAGAATAGTAACGACTCTGGAGTTGTTATTAACTCAAATAATAACACCATCACAGAGAATATCTTCCACGATGTTTTTTATGGTGTAAGTACCGGAAGAATGTCACTCTCATTGGGATTGCATAATAATACGATTGACAATAACCGATTCATTGCTATTGATGCAGGGGTGTTCTTTTGGTACGTCTGGGATACTGTCATTACTAGGAATGTTTTCTCGCATTGCGATGATGCAATATCTATGACGATCTCGTTAAACACGAACATCTCTTTTAATATCATCACCCAGAATTTTATTGGCATCTGGATTATGATAGGTTATCATACCATAGTGTATCGAAATAACATATCTTACAATAGCCGATTTGGTCTTTATAGTGGTGGTACAAATGCGGATAGGATCATTCAAAATAATTTCATTGGGAATAATGAGAGCGCAGTATCATCCCAATGGTGGATTCCAGAACTAAAGCTATGGAGGTCCCTTGGTCTCCCCTATTTTCGACGGAATGTTTGGAAAGGCAACTATTGGGATGAACCACACATAGGACCATACATGATTCCTGGATTATTATTTAAATTACGGTTTCATTTTGATTGGTTTCCCGCACAAGAACCATATGATATCCCTTCGTTGAAGTGATTTTCATAAAGAAAAGCTTCGTAATAGGGATCATACTCCTTTTCATTGGAATCACAGTCGCACCATGAATCAGCCAGAATGTTGTCCCCCGGTCACATGGATTTCATATTGTACTAATTTTAA
>MUGE01000171.1:0-3785 GCA_002900545.1 Thermoplasmata archaeon M11B2D
AGTCCTTTTCTGCTTTTGTGATGTCTAGCAGACGTGTATGGCCAAGGACTTTTACTTTATGTCGTGTGAAGGGGGGATTTTGCTTTCTGAAAAGTACCCAAAAACCTTCAATGAAACTTGCGAGAAGAAATGCATGTAAATATGAACGATGTTTATATGGGAAAGGGGCATGAATTTTTTCTGCAAGGGTTTCCATCAGTTGCTTTGGAGTGCTATCAAAGCTTTTGATATTATATGCTTGGCCATTGACTTTCTTTGATTCGCCAATAAGCCGAAGACTATATGCGACATCACGTCCATCAGAGAACGAAATCTTCTGATTCCCATCCCCAATAAAAAATAATTTTTTTTGTTGTAATGCTTTAATAAGAAATGGGGTTACAAGACGATCACGTGGGCCTAGTACCAACGGGGATCGTACCGCAGAAACAGTGATATCGTATTTTTTCCCGTACTCCCAGAGCAGTGTCTCCGCGCATAATTTTGACTCACCATATTTCGCAGTAGGGTTCTTTTGGTACCCCTCAATTATCTGTTGCTGTGTTTTTGGGAATCCATATACTGCAGCCGAACTCATAAAAACAAACCGCGATACCTTATTTATTATACATGCATCGAGAAGATTTCTCATCCCATCGAAATTAACCTCAAAAAAGGTTCTCTTAGGACCCCAATCCCGTGGAAGCGCAGCAACATGAAACACCACATCAACCTGCTGGCATGCTCGTATCAATGATTCTTTATCTGTAAGATTACCAACCACAAAAGACAATTTTTTATCGTCAAGAAGTGCGATATTGCTTGTATCTCGACGTAAAACTCTTATGTCGTATCCTTGTTCCAAGAGCTCATCGACGAGATGACTGCCGATAAAGCCAGTTCCTCCTGTCACCAAAGCAAACATATGTGATGAGAATATCTTCTTATTAAAAAAACCATTTGGAAAAGAATATATGCTCCTTGTCTTTTTAGGTAATACTGATATGTTGAGTTTCCGAGAGATGAAAGACAGAGAGTACATCCCCCATGGGACTTATCTGAAACTGCTAATCGGCGGTAGTCTTTCTTTGAGTAAGGTGTTACTCACCAACCCCGGTGATTTGAGAAAACTCCGGACAATTCAGGGTTCCGAGGAACGATATGTGAGACCAAAGCGACCCTATGAATTAGCGCCTTATACGAAAGAGATGCAATGTGGTGCGACCAATGAGAAATACCTTAGACCAACCTTGTATTGTAACCCCTGTGCTCCTGAGGTCATCGCTCTTGCTCATCAACTTGGTGCGTTTCAGAAAAACGATTATGAATATGCAAAAGCTGCGTTTGAATTCGTAAAAGAAAAACTTGATTTAGAAATTTGCCAGATGGATCCTGTTGAGGAGACAATACGCCGAGGGACAGGAACCTGTTTTCATTTAATCTCAGTGTTCATCGCATTGTGCCGCTGTGCTGGAATCAAAGCACGATATAAGACGTTTGCTATGAATATGATTCAATCATGGTACGATGCAATGGTTGGATCAGATCCCTTAGTAAAAAAATGGTATGATCAAATGGGATTTTTTATGATGGAAGGGGAAGGAGAAGCATTTATTGATGGAAAATGGGTCCCTGCGCATGTTGGACCTACTGCGGAACGGCAAGCGGCAGGCGGTATCCCTATCACACATTTTGGTGAAGGGTCTCTTGGAATCTGGTTCTTTGCTCTACCGGGGACAACCCAAGCCATGGAATCGATCCCCTATGGTTTAGGCGCAGGAGCTAAAATCTTAAAAAAGCTCGCTCCCGGTTCTATGGAACGCGTCAATATCAGTATTCAACGTCAGAATGCTGCAGGTAGAAAAATCATCGAGGACGCCGGGGGAAAAGAGGCGTACGATGTGATGGCAAGAAAAAAACGCACTTCAAAAGCCCCAACCGTTGAACTATCGAACACTAAAGGTATTGTTTTCGAAGAGTGAATCTTTCCATGGAACAATCAGAGCAGCAAAGGGCAGGTGGCGTCATACAAGCACGATCGAAACGGTATATCATCTATCTCGTCTTTTTTATGGGTGTCGTCGCCATCATGGATCAATATCTCTCTATGGTTCCCATCACCTACATGAATTCTATCCTTGATGAATATACAATCAGCGCCTCGCAGTTCTCCTGGTGGGAGGCACTCTATTTAATCCCCACATTCTTTATTTTCGCACTCAACGGACTTGTTGATATTATCGGAAGAAAATTCTCAATCCTTCTTCTTATCATCCTCATGGGTTTATCATCACTAGCTATTGTATTTCTCACCCCAACATTTCATCTCTTCATGATTTTCTATGCTATCGTGACGTTTACAACAGTATCAAACATGTGGACGATTCCAATAAGTGAGGAATCACCAGCAAAAAAACGTGCGGAACTCAGCTCCATTGTATATGTGATAGGGCTGTTTCCCCTCTCAGCAATCATTCCTCTCTATGTTATTCCAACACTCGGATGGAAGTGGATGTACGGGATCATGTTTTTCTTTATGATACCAGTGCTTGTCCTCTGGGTGTTCATGAAGGAAACTGGACGATATGAAGAAATTAAAGAAGAACGTAAATCAGGAAAGTTGAAAAAGCATTTCTTTGGACTTGGATCAATCAATCGAGGTGACATAAAATATATTGTTTTCTCTGCAGTAATTTGGTTGTGCTGGTTAATTAATTCTCTTCTTATAATCCGCTGGATGGGGTACTATTTCATGGAAATCCATGGGTATGCTCGGAACGAATGGCTCATGGTCTTCCTTGCTTCAGGCATCATGATGATTATCGGCGGTGTCGCTAGCGGCTATATCATGGATAAAATAGGGAGAAAAATAGGATTTATCATCGGAGCAGTGGGTTTTTCGCTCTCATTGTTTCTTATGTCATTTGGACCGGTAGCTTTGCTGCCAATTTATGGTGCTCTGACAGGGTTTTTCATCGCATTTGCGTATGCGTGGGTCATCGTGTATGTCCCCGAGATCTTCCCAACAGAGCGGAGAGGCGCCTGTCTTGGATGGACAACGACCGTGGCACGTATCTCGTATGTTATCGGACCGGTGATTGCAGCAGTGATGTTGGAAACAAATCCTACCATGGAATGGTTTTGGGTCGTGGGAGGACTGCTGATGGTTCTATCAATCGTCATTGTTGTCCTGTTCCATCCCTATGAAACGAGGGTGAAGGAACTCGAAGAAATCGAGGTGAACCGGTAGTAGAATCTTTTAAAAAAAATGCTAACGATCTATTTTTAAGGAGATAAAATACGGAGCGGGGGTTCTAAATTTTTTTCTTGATGTTGTTCGTGGAAAAACGCGGTTTTTATAAAAAATCGGTATGGGTTGTACAACAAGTCCTTTATAACTCGAATTACAACAGTCGTTGATGAGGATTTGTATGAAAACGATTCTGCGGAGAAAAGACAGCACCAGCATATTCTGCCCACCCGTACGCAAGCACTCTAGTTCCCTTGCTGGACGAACCAAGGTCATCGAAGCGACCGTTGCTTTCACCCTTATCTTTGTCGGTCTTTTTATCATAATGTATTCCCTTTGAAGCGTGTATCTCCGTATCAAATCCATCCCCTGTTTTTTCGAAATGCATATAAAAGAGGAACAACTAATAGAGAAATAAGGACAGCGAACAAAGGAATGTACAAATGATCAGCGTCAAAGTCTACCGACAAGGTGATGATGTTGTCATCAGTGCCTGCGACGAGCATCTCCTTGGCAAGAAATTCCGCAAAGGAAAATTCCAGATCGATGTGGCAAA
>MUGE01000172.1:0-3758 GCA_002900545.1 Thermoplasmata archaeon M11B2D
CGTATCCATAATCATATGTGGTGGCGTTATTTGTTTCCTCGTCAATGCCATACCCCCATGAAGGATTGTAAGGGAGATTTGAGGTATTAGTCAATTTTATTACCGTGAATTGGGAAGGATTTTGATAGAGTATTGTTCCATCCAAATCAAATGTCACATTCGCAACCTTGATATGGGTACTTGTATAAATGACGAACATGAGATAATCGATGGGGATTGCCTCATCAGCACGTATGGTGAGGGTAACGTTCTTAAAAATAATGGATGTTTCAACAACGACAGAGGTCTTGTCTGGGATTCCAGGTGAGAGTTTCACCGCAGGAAATGATGGAGTAAAAATCGCTATGATCAGGAGTACTAAGGACAGCGTCATGCCTACTGCTATCCCTTTCTGCCATAGATCACTCCTCACGTTTCCACCATCCTAGCAATAGTATCTGAATATACGTAATCATATAATTAATTTATCTATCTTTTTATTTGCTACATGGTTAACACAGAATGCGTAGAACAGATATATTCAATGAATACCTTAAAAGAAGAGAATATAAAAAAATAACTTCCTTTTTTATGAGATGTTGGAATTATTTTTAGTATTTGAATTTATTTGATATGTGTTGATATATTTGTTAAAAACTAAGCAACATCGTTGCAATGAAAAGATAAAGAACGATGCCAACAACATCTGCTATAGAGGTGATAAGCGGTCCGCTTGCAACAGCAGGGTCCCAACCAGCTCGTGTGAAGACAAATGGTAACGAAATACCAATCAGACTTCCAACGAAAACAATAATGACCATCGCAAGACCTACGACAAGTGCAATCATCACACCACCACGAAAGATCCCAATAAGCGACACAGCAAGACCCATGGTAATTCCAATCGCTGCTGCCACTACCGCTTCTTTTCCAATGCAGTAATACCAATCCTGAAGTGTCACGTCTTTTGTAGCAAGTGCACGGACCATAAGCGTTGAGGCTTGTGCCCCAGCATTACCGCCGCAGCCAATCAGCAGAGGCATGAAAAGAACAAGGACAATGTATCGGGCGATGGTCTGTTCAAAAAGTGCGATAGCGGCGCCGGAAAAAATATTGACAAAGACAAGAAATACCAACCATCCGATACGTTTTCGGTATAATGTATGTACTGGTGCGTCGCGTATTTTGTCAGGAAGTTTTAGTTCGCTCATCGCAGCGATTTTATGGAAATCTTCCGTTACCTCTTCCTCACCGACATCGATTAAATCATCAACGGTCACGATGCCTAAGAGGATTCCCTGTGAATCGACAACGGGTAACGCGTATAGATTATGTTTTTTGATGAGAAGGTATGCTTTCTCCTGATCTTCATACGCGTTGACCGAGATATATGTATAGTTCATTAAATCAGAGATTTTATCCGACGGGTTCGCAAGGATAATCTGACGAAGTCGTAAATCGTCGATGAGTTGTTGATGGTCATCGACAACGTAAATCATGGCAAGTGTTTCACTGTCTTTTCCTTTGCTGCGGATGAACTGCAGGGCGGTTTCCACCGTCCATTCTTGGTGAATGGCGATAAAGTCAGGTGTCATCAGACGCCCGACGCTGTCTTCAGGGTATCCGAGGAGTTGACGGGCTTCTTTGAGATCCTCTGGGCTTAACAGTTCGAGTAATCGCCGTGTCACCTGTGCAGGGAGTTCTTCGAATAACGCGGTTCTATCATCAGGGGGTAACTTTGCAAGAAGTGCGGATGCCTCGCTATCAGTCAAATTTTTTAAAAGAGAGTCTTGAGCGGTTGGTTCCAACTCGGAAAAGACATCTGCAGCAAATTCCCTTGGCAGAGAGCGGAAGATAAAGATACAATCGTGTTTTTTTGCCTCTTGAATCAAATCTGCAACCGTCGCTGGTGACCATTTACGTAATAAACCTCGTAAATCCTCCCATTTCCGTTCCCGTATCAGTCTTTTTATCTCGGATTTTGTTGCTCTGGTTAGGCTACCATTTTTCCGTTTGGTTTTTTCATTAGTGGGAGATAACGAATCGTTATTATTTGAATGAGATGTAGCTGAGTTATTTTTCTCTGGCATAGTTTGTAAGGGGGGTAATGCCAGGAAAATTATTTAGATATTCCGCCGTAGGTTTTTGGTTTAGTACTGGGACATTGAATTGGCATGCCAGTTGTTAGAACTCCTACGTGATTGGCATATTCGTATCAGTGTTTCCGTGTTAAGCCACCTGTTTCACAAGAGGTCACTGTCTGGTTCACAGTTCTGTGTTGTCTTACCTTGACGGTAAGATGATACCATCTTTTGTTATTCTTTTACGAATCTTTTGCCAAGGGTCGATTAAAGGGGTTCGTGTAACGATTTTTGCATTATTGTTTGAAATGTCGATTATACTGCTTTCCGCCATTGTCAATAAAAAATGAGACATAAGACAATGGCACATCACATCTTTCTTGTTTTCGTGCGTTCTCGTTAGATGTTTTTTAAAAAATAGTAGCTGTACATCCTGTTAGTCGTAACAGTCTGTGCTCCTTATAGAGAAGCAAAGTCTAAATAAACAAAAAGCTACTATACCCCGCGCGCACCTATGGATTGGAAAAAACTTCTCCCCCTTATCGGCCTGGCTCTCTTATTCTACATCCTCTGGAGATTTGACATTGGAAAAATCCTTTCTGTGTTCTCAAGTATCAATCCATTCTACGTAGCCATATGTTTTCTTGGGATCCCTCTCATCTTTGTTGTGATTAACATCGAATGCCAAATGGTTTTCAAACGACAACGCATCAACGTCAGCTTTCTTTACTCACTTAAAAACCTGTTGATCGGCTACTTCTACGGGTTCATCACCCCCGGTGGATTAGGAGCCTTCCTTCGCGCGTTGTACCTAAAACACGAAAGCAAAGCACCCCTGCCAAAATGCCTCTGTAACCTTATTACCTTTCACACCATCGACTACATCTCCATCTTTATCTTAGGTTCGATCGGCGGTTTGTTCCTCCTTGGACAATACCCGGTCCTATATATGCTGATCCTTGCCTTGCTGTTCATCATGATCTTTCTGTTTTTCTTTTTCTTTCGACAAAAGACATCTAAACATCTCTTTCAGAAACTCATTCAGACACAGCTTTTCCAGATCATACAACAGCACATGCAGGACCCCATAGATACGTTCTATGAGGACCTCCCTAGCTTCAGAAGTTTGCTTCTTCCCTTCCTTTTCTCTTTTTTCGGTTGGATTGTCTTTTACACGGAATTGTACCTCATCGCACACTTCCTGTTTCACATCTACATCCCATTCATCACCTTTGTCTTTATGCTTGCGGTCACAAGCAGCATTGCCGTCATCCCAATCTCTGTGTATGGCCTTGGTACTCGAGATGCGATCGTTGTGGCTCTGTTTTCAGTGTATAACGTCCCACCGGAGAACAGCATCAGCTTCACCTTGTTCTGGTTTACATTGTTCTTCATCACCCCTAGTATCATTGGTGCTTTTATCACCGTGTGGGAAAACAAGAAGCTTACGTTGATACGACAAGAGGGATAGCCGGGTAGTGTTCATCTGAGGGATTATCATTTCGTCCAATTTGCGTATGACTCGTTCTTCTTTAGTCCTTTCAACCAATCCTATGGCATACACTGAGATACAAATAATGAAAATTACTAATGCAGCAATGTTGATTAGGTCATCTGATAGCATATCGTTTTTTTTAGATAATAGTTGCTGTTTTAAACATTTTGATAAACAGAAAAAACAGCAATGGTTGCCGACAT
>MUGE01000173.1:0-3746 GCA_002900545.1 Thermoplasmata archaeon M11B2D
GTTGGGAAGGATATTTCGAGTGGAAACGCGTTTATCGGCAACTGGGAAGCAAAGCTTGAGGAGTTTGCCAAAAAACTATAAAATATATATTTTTATATATCTTTTTCTTTGTGCCGTATTCGATGTATACGAACGAACTATACCATGCTAAGTCACCATTGCTCTGGTGAGATATATTCTCCATACGTGCGTTTTGCTTCGAGTAATCGTTTCTGTTGTTCCTTTAATATCGTGAAGACGATTGCTGGCGTATCAAGGATCCTTGTGCGGAAGATCGCCTCCATTCGTTCAATCTTTTCGAGATTCTCATGAACTCGTAAAGTGAATTGCTTGACGTACTCATGGTTCAGATACTGCTTGTGAAGCACCTTTGCAAATAATGTTTTAAGATCTGAAAACAGAGGGATACGCCCTGTCGGAGTAAAGAGTGCATCAACCTCGTTGTTTACTCGAAGCTCCATCCATTTCAACCAGATAGCCTTATCATTTTTCTCGTTTAACCAACCTCCATCTCTGTCTTTTAGAAAATAATTGACAGAAAAGATTCGTGGTGGAATAGAAAGTGTTGTCCCAAAAACCAGGTTATTTTGAATATACCGTCCAATAGGGATTGAGAGGAAATCGATATTGGACATAGGATTGAAAACCCGGACACCTTCCATTCCTAAGGTCGCTGCGGTCGTCTCAGATTCAAGACATGCACCTTTCATCACAACCCCATGCGTCCAGTCGAACGCCTCCTCAACCGGGACTGACGTGTCAGAGTCACGACCGCCATAGATAATCCCCTGGACTTCCACGCCCAGCGGATCGTTCAAAGATGCATCAATGTTTGGGAGAATATCTAAGCGGAATGTGAACCGGGCATTCTTATGTGATACAGGGATTTCTTTTCCTTCTTTATCAATCTTCCCATCGAACCATTCTTTTGAAAAATTCACACCAGCTTTGGGACGAACCCCTGGTTTTCCATTCCAGTAGACATCGTTTTCATCAGTCACCAGCACATTGGAGAAGATTATTTCTGCTGGATGGGTCAGGGCAGCCCATTGCAAAGGGTCGTTGGTTTGATTGATACCCTCGATGATACCAAAAATCCCTGATTCAACATTGACCGCATGAACTTTCCCGTCTATACGACGCAGAAACGCGATATCATCACCGATGATGGTTTCCCCACTCATCATAGCGGTGGATGTTTTCCCACACATCGAGGGAAACGCTCCAGTGAAATAGCTGATTCGTCCCCGTGGTCCGTGGACACCCATCACAAGCATATGTTCCACAAGCCACTGCTCCTGCGCGCAACGGTTGATTGCAAGACGCATCGCTAGTTTCTTTAAACCAATGCTATTGCCGCCATACTGAGTGTTCATGCTATAGATGATATCATTTTGAAGATCAATGTACACCCGTCTTTGCTTTACATTTTTACTAACACGTAACCCAAGACCTGCCTCTGCTAGTTCTCCTTGGGAATGAACGAATTTAAAAAAACGCGCGTTTTTTCCTTGTCTGATAAACTCTTGATAGCCTTGTCTGTAAAGAAGATCCTCGCTATGAGCGACGTATGCAGAATCGGTGAGTTGGATGCAAGGGATTGAAAATGGTGAATGCGTGGGCCCCAAACAATAGAACTTAATGAAGAGCTCATGACCTGCCATAATATTGCTCATTATCTGAGATAATTCGTTAAGACCTTCGTCCCTATCCATGGTATTTAATTCAGGGCCTAAGTGTATACCTGCGGGCAGGAGAAATTTTGTATGAACCTTGTCTCTTGCTTGATCATGGTATCCATCAAAATGAATCGTATGCCCTTGCCTGGCAAGTTTTTTTTCCTCAAGATTTCGTAACGCAGCCTCTCTAGTGTAGTGGATGTCCTCTTGGGAATCAGTTCCGACAAAGATGTTCTCCGGGTTGCAGATTTCGATACAAGAGACGATGAACTCATATATCGATGGATTGTTCAGTCGTAAGATTTTCTGGTAGTTCTGCTTTGAGAATCGTTCTTTTAGGTTTTGAATTGTGTTTTGTTTCACACACATTCCTCTTTTTTTGAGGAAAAACGTAGCATATTGATATCATGAATCAATATTTAAAATACGGCGAAAAGATAGAATCCTGTCACCTATTTGGTAGCTGTACCTGACTTTTTTCCTCATGTGTAAGAAAAGATACCATGTCTTTCTGGTATTCCCTCCATTCAAGGATGTAGTACAGTACATTTAATGCTGCGACACTTACGATAAGGATGATGTATTTGTTCATATGAAGGGAGAACTCATACTCGTTCCATTGCGATGTAATGATGACTCCGCCACCAAGCAAACCGAACATCCAGATCATCGTAGCAACCGTAAAACCGATGCTAAGCAGAAATCGTCTCATGTCCCCTTTCTGGTATAATGTGCTGAGATGGGCAAGGATGACAATGGCTGTTGCCGTGGGAATAACCCAGTAAATACGCGCAACCATCAACTCTCTGGGAAGCTCTGGGTACGACTCTAGAATGAAAAGAAGACATGCAAGGGGAACAATGAGGTAAAGAATCAAAGCCAGCACGGCTTTTTGAGGAAATAGTCGTTTCTTAAGAGACATACTGTACTCCAACCTCCTGGATTTCGAACACAAAATCTCCTGCTTCAAACCCAATTAATACCGACACGATACATTCAAAAGCCCCACTGGTTATGAACACGGGGACCACGATACGGCAGGTCACGTTTTTTACTGTCTCTGAATACGATGTTATGGTAAGTGTAAAGGAAAAACCGTTCTCGGTCGTATAGGAGATTTCCGGTAAGGAAAACAAAGAACAGACAGAAAGGATGTCTAAGAAAGACGCTTTTGAGGTGTTTTGGGTTATCTGTAGGAGTGAAAAAACCCCTTGTAACCCTTGCTGAACTGTCGTATTGCTAGAAAGGTTCTGAAGCGGAGGGGACCAGGGGACATCGATTGCCTCATTTGCGGTAAATTCAATAAGACCAAACATGTAGAGCGCGTCAATATCTATAAGGAGTTTGAGCGTCGTTTTTTTATACATGAGACTGAACCAATCAAAAAATGAAATGGTATCCAAATTAAGAGGGATAAGTAATTCATAGGTTGTGTTGGTTCCTCGTAGGGCAGCCATATCTCTTTTTTCAAACCTGATAAGAGTCGTCTTGTTATCTTTTACCAACTGAGCAGAGATTCCAATGCCTTTGATGTCATAGGCGCCTTGGTTTTTTACAGAAAATGTGGTTCGGAATTGGATCTCTTTTTTCATCGGATCAATAGACCAATGGATGTCCTCTTCCGTGGGCAGATAAACCGTAATACCTTTTGTTGTTATGGTAAAAAGATTTCCGATGGTAAGGGTAGCAACAAGACCAGCCATTATAAGGGCAACGACTCTAACATAGGCGAGTTGTTGCCGCTTCATTACTGTTCAGCCACTCCTTTCGTCAAAGTATCTGTATGACTGTATTCATTCAGATACCTCTTTGTGTTCATATCAAAGATCGTATTTTCTGTCGATTTTCTTTTCTGTTTTTGTGAAAACAAAGTAAAGAGAATTTCGATAAAGATACAGGAGAAAGTACCTGTCTTTTTCCGATGGCGAAAAGCAAACCAGGGGTGTTTCATTCTAAACGGCAATGAGCTAGGCCTCCCAAATGGGTCCATAGTACTCTTTGTCGCTGCCTATATTAAGAAGTATCGAGGTATCTTTACAAAATGATAAAATGTCATAGAAAAATTTT
>MUGE01000174.1:0-3727 GCA_002900545.1 Thermoplasmata archaeon M11B2D
CAATCCTGGATCACCAAGCAAGGTAAGCTCAGCGAAAATATATTTCTCATAGTTATCCGAGGTAGGACCATCGTTTTTATGATCAGAAAAACAATCACCAAGAACAAGGTGGCCCTGGGCAAAAAGTGAACGGAAGAAATATTGGTCATACAACATGGACAGGGTGGTGGTGTACCCAGGGTTGTACCAGCCATACCTGGTGTTGCCGATGAACGCAATGCCGCCACCATTGGTGTCTTTGATGAAATGTTCTGAGATGGCATCATAGTCAATGGCATTTGACCAGCAGCCCATCGAATAGAGGATGCTTTGTTTATTGCCATTGGAAAAGGCGTCGACTTCACTGATACTTAAAGTGTCACCATGGTTAGTGTACCCGACACCCATGCTGTCATAGTTGCTATGATCCGCATGATTAATGAGATGTTGTCCTGCGTTCACCGCGTTTTTTACGTTTTGTTCATGATCACCAGTATGGGAATCATAAACATTGCTCATCGTCCAATTCGATGGAATATACGAATTGTCAATCGTTATTTTACATTGTTCACCAGGGGTGCTACTATCTAGATCAAAACCAAAAAGCGCGGCTTTCTTTGCATAACTCGTTAGAGGCGGGTTTTTTTCATATGAAAGTGTTTTATTGATAAACACAGTAATCTGAGTTGTGGTTGTTACAGGTACTCGTCCCACATGGACTTCACACACCCAATCGCGATCATAATCACCATAATAGCTGTCCGATGGAACCGATAAGATACCTTGTCCCGGCAGGTAGAAACTGTCAGTGTAGTAGGGAACAATTGAGGTGTCACCACCTAAAAGAAAATACATAGAACCCCAAGTAGTATGCGCATCTTGGACAAAAGCTTTGATTTTCTGCTGGTTTGTACCACTATATCCTCCACTAGTATAAATCCAGGATGTTGTCACAATCGTTGCTGGTGTACCTTTTTTGGTTTTCCATTGCTGTAAAGGTTCAAAAGATGATACAAAACTATCTTGTGTGATAATCACATAGTCATAGTCACCTGGTGGAACACCAAGTGGCTGTAGGGGGTCTCCAATAGTGAGAATAACATCATCGGGGTTGATGACCATGTCTTTAATGGTTTGTTCATAGTATTTTTTACTGCTGTCAGCAAGGTTTGCTGGAAGATAATCTCCACAGACATAGGTTATGTCACCTTCAACCATAAAAGTAATGGTGGTGAGTAGTTTGAGTTGATGAAGCTGTGGATGATAATGAACCGGGAAAATAGCAAGTTCTGCAAGCGGTTGACCGGCAAGATCTGCTTGACCAATAAAATGAATGTAGGAAGTTGGGTACCAACTTGAAGTCTCAGGAACAGCAATTAATTGAGATGATTCCACAGTTTTTTGTTGTTGTTTAAAAATGGGTTGTGGTGCTGCTGCATTAGGAAGAATATAGGTTCCTGGTATAAGTTGTTCTTCATATGAAACAAGGTGAAACGTGGATACTTTCATGGTGGTAGGTAGAGCAATGTAGACAGTTTTTTGTGGCAAAAGTGGTTGGTCAGGTTCATAGTGATAAGTGGTGTCAGTAAGGTATATTGTGGTGTATTCGTCATCAGTTATGATATTGAGATCTTCTACTGAGAACTCCAATGTCCATTGAAGCTGTATAGGCGATGAAGCACCCATGTTTTCTTGATGAATAGTTGAATGATTAGTATATGAAAATAAGGGTTGTTGTATCTGGGTTTGTTGAATCTGTATTGAAGCCGCTAAATTCGATGAAAAAAGGGTGATGATGATACCTGCAAGCATGGTTTTTGTGATAATGGTTCTATTTTTGTTTGATTTCATAGCATTTCACCTATGTTCTTAGCTAATTGTAACACCCCCTCTTTATTTAAATGTTTTCTGAAAAATAAAAATTTTAGGTATACGTTGTAGGATACATCAATTGCTATTAATTTGTGTTCCTTTTTTTCCAAATATAATCCTAAGTTTGTATCCACTGTTTTATATAAAGCTGCATACCATTTTCTAAAAAAATTTACTTATCATGAATATATTCAATTCACCCGCTAAACCTTAAATAGTCTTGTGATATTCACACAGTTCCAATGCGGGGGAGTGAGTGAGCGTGGTAAAACTCCTAAAAGATGAAAATCTTGTTGCAGAATGGCAAAATTTTTTTGAAGAAAACTGCAGAACCGATATCGAAACATTAGCCCTAGACTACCCAGAACAACGAAGTCTATTTGTGGACTACTGGGTACTTGATAAAGCAAACCCGCATCTTGCTGAACTCCTCATCAACCAACCCTACAAAGCCTTTTTTAATGCAGAAACTGCGTTAAACAACATCGATGTAGCAGTTGAAAACAAACTCCAACTCCACTTCCGCATCACCAACCTTTCAGATGCACAAAAATTAATAATACGTAAAATCCGTGCCAATCACCTAGGAAAACTTGCTGCAGTAGAAGGACTAGTCAAAAAAAGAACTGAGGTACGACCAAAGCTCTTGGTTGCCGCATTCCAATGCCAAAAATGTGGGGCAATCATCAAAATCGACCAGGAAGAAGATATATTAAAAGAACCATCAGAATGTTTTGAAGACCAAGGTGGTTGCGGCCGAGTCTCCTCATTTAAACTTTCAACGAATCTATCATCATTTATCGACTCCCAGAAAATCGAAATACAAGAAAACCCTGAAGGACTCCGTGGTGGTGCCCAACCGGAACGCATCAGCGTCTACCTTGAGGATGATCTTGTTGGCGAAATAGCACCAGGTGACCGCGTCATTGTCAACGGTATTCTACATTCCATGCAACGACGCAGTGGAACACTCAGATTAACCTCATTTGATAAAACCATGCAAGCAATCAGTATAGAAAACCAGGAGATGGCATTTGAAGAAGTCGAAGTAACCGAAGAAGATGAACAGGAAATCCTTCGTGTAAGCACATTACCTGATCTCTACGAGAAAATGAGGCTAAGTATCGCTCCCACAATCTATGGTATGGGTATTGCAAAAGAGGCCATGGTTCTACAGCTATTTGGTGGACTTTCAAAGGATATGCCTGATGGCACCCACATCCGTGGTGATGTACATATGCTCCTGGTTGGTGACCCCGGTACAGCTAAATCACAGATGCTTTCCTATATGTCAAAACTTGCGCCACGAAGTGTTTATGCCTCAGGAAAAGCATCCACTGCAGCAGGTCTAACTGCAGCAGCGGTTCGTGATGAATTTGGCGAAGGACAATGGACGTTGGAAGCAGGAGCGCTTGTGCTTGCTGACATGGGGGTAGCCTGTGTTGATGAAATTGATAAAATGGATGAAACCGACCGAAGCGCATTATACCAAGCAATGGAACAACAAGAAATCTCAGTTGCCAAAGCAGGAATCAATGCTACCTTAAAATCCCGTTGTTCACTGCTTGCGGCAGCAAACCCAAAACTTGGACGATTCGATGAATTCATCCCAATCCATGAACAAATCAACATGCCACCAGCATTGCTTTCTCGTTTTGATCTTATTTTTTCAATACTTGATAAACCCAACATAAAAACAGATACCGAGCTTGCGGGACATATCCTGCAATCACATAAAGCTGGAGAGATACATGAAAATATTTTGAAATCAAAGAAATCACTGTATACTAAAGATATGGAAAAGGATATGATGCGTATTGTTATGCCCGTGTTTGAACCAGAGTTTCTCAGAAAATATGTTGCCTACGCAAAACGA
>MUGE01000175.1:0-3710 GCA_002900545.1 Thermoplasmata archaeon M11B2D
CGAGATTCCTGATGTCCTCAATCCAACCCGCAACGGTCACTATGGAATTATACTCTTTTTTTGTGATTTCTTTTGAGTAATGACTTCGATACATATGACACCCCGTATTAAGACAAGGAATTTAGTCTTTTTGAAAGAAAAGTCATCACCGCTCTAAGGTTTTTTTTGTTATCCCAGTCTTTTACTATTTCTTGAAGTTGAGATTGTTTCAGGTTTTTTAATACATGAATCCATTGTTCAATTCGCGGGACTGCTCTTGTGACATTATCAACGATGGTGATGGTCGCAGCTTGGGCTGTACGGGACAAGGGGTTGAGGTCAATGGCGATAACCGTTTTACTCATCTTCTGAAGCGCCTGGCAGCGGTCACCATCCTCCAGGGGGACAAGAACGACATCTGCGGTAAAAATGCCTTCTTTCGAGCAATATGCGCGATTAGACTTAAGGCCAGGTATTTGTGCATCAGGGTTCAAGCCATAGAGTTTCTTTGCACCTTTGTTTTGTAACAAGGCACCGATTTTCTTAATTCTCCTTTGTGAAGGATGAAACAAATTTATTTCAAGTTTTGCAGGCACAATCTTTGCCAGGGAGATACATGCATCGGCAGCTAACGCAGCAACATTTCCATTGATAGATATCACTGGGTTTGCTGCGCACAATAACGCTGCAGCGGCAGTCTTCTCAGCAAGATCGGCAGGAGGTATCGTCGTTTCACCAAGCAGATAATCAAAAGCCTCACCACGGCCATGTGCAATTAACCCTGTTTCATGAACAAGACCCTCTTTCATCGCTTCTGAAATCAACTCTCGAGTGACCAAAGAGTGATACCGTGGATGGCTCTTGGGGATCTTCTTCATAGAGATATTACAAATAACTTGATAGTCTTTTTAAAAGTTAGGCAGAAAAGAAGAAAAAGAGATCTACCAGAATATATCCTCTTATCCATACATCTCTGGTTGTGGGATTTGGCTTGCGCCAGAGACGATCGGTTTTGCCTGTTTATGAAATTTCTGGAGTTGTTTTTCAATCCGCTCTGCTTCATCATACAATGGACCGACATTAATCTCGATACCTATGACAAGGGCAATGACATTTATCGCGGAGGCGGCAGCACGGGCATCGGGATAGTTCGGATGTGCCTCAGCAAGAATAGAAATGACGTCAAACTTCTCATGTTTTCCTTTATTTAATAATACTCCAGATACACCAGCGATAATGCCATTTTTAAACTGCGGGATGTTTTTTGCTGCAAGCATAGCACGAGCGTTTTCTGTTGACCCGATCGCGTAGGCATCGACAATCATCTCCTCTTCCGAGGTTTTCCCTTCAACGACCATCCCTTCAGGGGATATCATCAATTTGCAACCTTTTTTCTTCGACCAAGTCATAATCGTGTTTGATAATGAATTAATCAAGTTCGGTTTTGGCTTAAATTCAGAGACAAAGACCGCAAGTTTCTGTCCATTTGCCAACGTCCCGCCATAGATTCGTACAGGAGAGAGCGGCTCACCAGTATGGACAACAGAAAGTGTTGGAAAATGCGGTGATTCCATCGCCCCAATTTGCTGTAAACCTAGTGCATCAATCATATAATTCGCAACAATAGTACTGACCAGACCAATGGATGGAAAACCGGCAATCACTGCCCCGTTTCCCAAATTCATCTCTTCAAAATCAACGATTTGAATGTCTTCCAACTGCATCACCACATATTATGCCCTGTAATAAGTCCATAGCATTTAAAACTAATTGGTTGAAAAACATAAAGGCCTTTTAGCCTTTTACTACTCCTAGAGGCAACAGCTTTGCAACTTTTAAGGAAATCCCTGCACCATGCGTAACGTTTACCACTTCACTGACATCCTTGTACGCCTCTGGTGCTTCTTCCGCCATGACCTTCCAGCTTGCAGGATGTGCATAAATGCCTTTCTTTTTTAATTCGTTCATGATTTGTTCTCCGCGATATCGATGGATGGCTTGGGTTCGTGACATGACTCGCCCTGCTCCATGGCACGTGGACCCAAAAGTCTCCTCAGACTCTTTTGTTCCCCTAAGGAGGTAGCTTTCGGTCCCCATATCGCCTGGGATTAAAACCGGTTGGCCTACATCACGGTATTTTAATGGAACCTCTTTTTTATCAGGGCCAAAGGATCTAGTCGCACCTTTGCGATGAACATAGACGTTTCGTTTCTTACCTTCGATTTCATGTTCTTCGAGTTTGGCGATGTTATGGCATACATCGTAGACGATTCCCATATCAAGATCCTCAGCACGATGAGAAAGTATTTTCTCAAAGGACTCCCGTACCCAATGGACGATCATCTGTCTATTGCACCAGGCGAAGTTCGCAGCACAGGCCATCGCCTTCAGATAATCCTGTCCTTCCTTTGAGGTAACAGGAGCACAAGCAAGTTGACGGTCTGGTAACCAAATATTGTATTTCCTCACCGCTTGTTCAAGCACACGCAGATGGTCGGTACAGACTTGATGGCCAAAACCACGGGATCCTGTGTGAATCATCACCATAATTTGATTGATGTTTCTTATGCCAAAAGCCTTTGCCGCTGTTTCATCATAGATTTCAGCGACTTTCTGTATCTCTAAAAAATGATTTCCTGCACCAAGTGAACCAATCTGTGGGGCACCACGTTGTTTTGCTTCATTGGAGACTTTTGAGATATCTGCATGCTCTAAACAACCATGTTCCTCGATATATTCTGTATCTTCTTCCCAACCATACCCACTCTCGATAGCCCACCTCGCACCTAATTTTAACACATCATCCAGTTGTTTCCTATTCAAATGGACCTTTGCTTTTGAACCAAGGCCCGAAGGGACATTGATGAACATTTCGTCAACAAGACGTTGTATTTTTTGTGGATCTAAATCCGTGAATTGCAGATTTGTTCGTAACAATCGTACACCACAGTTGATATCGTATCCGACACCACCCGGGGAAATCACACCGTTTACTTCATCCATTGCTGCAACACCACCGATGGGAAACCCGTATCCCCAGTGAATATCAGGCATCGCTAACGATCTCCCGACAATACCCGGAAGCATGGTTACATTTGCAACCTGCTCTGGTGCGTTATCCATACGGATGGATGCGATCATGTCATTGTCCGCATAAATAACACCAGAGGTCTTCATGTGAAGATTGTTCTGTACACCTCGATAACTCGAAGGAATTTCAAAACGATAATCGTCTATCTTGAGTAATGGCCCGTTCCAATTCATAGTGATTCTCTATGTGCGAATATAAAGAAGGATTTATAAACGCTGTGAGGCAGCAGCTATCTGGTTTTTTTTAGATAAGGTACTCCGGTCTTTTTATTGACCGCGATTTGATATCCATCCGGAAGTTGTGTGGGGCGTCCCTTTGTTGGTTTTTCTTTACTGAAGAAATGAATCGTTGTCTTTTTTTTATTTCGTGTCATTTCTCTCTTAAACAGTGTATATCCCTTATACGTGCACGCCGACGGATGGGATTGTGTGGGTTTGTCCCTCACAGAATACGATTCCCATTCAGCAGCATCTTTAAGTTTTTTTGTTGATGGTTTTTTCTTGGTGGTTTTTTGTGTTAAGGGAACAAACTCCTGAGATCCAGAGACGAATGTTTTTTGTTCGATTTCCTTTTTGATTTGTTTCGCAAGTTTCCGTCTTATGCCACGGATTTGAACAAGGTCGTCCAGGGTTGCGTCTTT
>MUGE01000176.1:0-3709 GCA_002900545.1 Thermoplasmata archaeon M11B2D
GCCGACGGCGATGATGATTCCGACGGTGATGCCGATGCCGACGGCGATGATGATTCCGACGGTGATGATGACGGTGATGCCGATGCCGACGGCGATGATGATTCCGACGGTGATGCCGATGCCGACGGCGATGATGATTCCGACGGTGATGATGATTCCGACGGTGATGCCGAAACCAAAAAAAGCAAAGAAATTACTACCACCAATAACGAAAGTTCGTTTTTCGAATCGTTGGTTGATGTTGGTGCAAAAACACGAAGCACCGTTACTATTCCAGCAAAAGACAAAGACGGCCCGACCATCATATCTTATGATGTGCTTGCTGCGGAAATCAAAGCGGCGATTGAATACATCGACTGTGGCACATATGCCGTTGGTTCGGTAGCCGACCACTATAACAACGAATGGAAGGCTTTCCAGAAGGAAAACTCCAATGTCGTTAATTATTTGGCAAAAGAGTTTGACCGTAAAAAGGCAGCAGATACGGCTCGTCGTGTATCGGTGAGTAAAACTGGGGTGATTGATACGAATCTTCTGCACAAATATAAAATTTGTGAAGATGTGTTTCGGTCAAAATCCACAACAAAAGACGGCAAGAGTCATGGTATGGTGATGTATATTGACCTGTCTGGGTCAATGTATGACAAGATTAAAGATACATTCGAGCAAATTGTTGTTCTCGTGATGTTCTGTGAACGAGTTGGTATTCCGTATGAAGTATATGGATTCAGTTCTTCCCGAATTTCCACTGGTGTTAATGCGTTTTCGAGTGCCAAGGTTGGTACTGATATCGAGTTTAACAAAAAAATGTTTTTGATAAACTTTATCAGTAGTGCAATGTCTCCAAAACAAAAGCGCGACGCCACGAAGAATTTGTTTATCGCCGGTCGCCTGTTTGGCAAAACTCATAGTTCCATTCTGCACTTGTCGTCAACGCCGCTCAACGAGGCAATTTTCAGTGCCGATTATGTGGTTCGGGATTTCATTAATCGCACTCGCGTCACCAACACAACGGTCGTGTTTTTGACCGATGGTGATGGTGATGAGTGTTGCACTAAAGACTCATACCTTGGTGTTAGTGGTAGTATTAACTTGGTAGACAAACAAACAAACACCACCGTGTTTGTTGATGGCAAAAAGTCTCGTCGGTCTCTTACGACGGCGTTGCTGATTCGCATGAAAAAAATCTTCAATGTGAATGTTGTTGGGTTTTTTACTTGCAGTAGCGTTAATGATGTTGTTGCTGCGATTGGTTCGAATGGCGACACTAGCAACAACGAGCTTATGAATAAACGCTTTGAAATTGGACGGGAAATTAAGAGTAGCGGTTCTGGGCGAATTGATTCTGTTGGTTATGACGATTTCAACATTATCTTTTCTCGTTCCGCCACCAGCGATTCTTTCGATGGCATTGCTGGTAACTCAACCGTTACTGGAGCCACCAACAAATTCAAGCGTGCCATGGCCAGTCGCCGGAAAAACCGTGCCGTTTTGGACGGTTTTATTGACCGAATCTGCTAAGTTATTGAAAAATAACACAAAAAAATGTTGTTTTTATGTTGTTTTTGTGTTGATTTTGGTTGTGTTATTTGATAGACTGTCCATGTTGGTTGATGATTTTAGTGTTTTTAAGTGAAGGAGTTTATATTATGGGTGTTCGTAATGATGCAAAAATCGCTTCGGTTGTTGCGTTGGTTGAGCGGTACGGTGTTGGTACTGTGACCAAGGTACAACTGAATGAATTGTCAAATGAGTTGTATGGAACGCCGCACAAATATGTGTGGATTGAGCGCGATGCGGAATTGCGAGTAAGTCGCGGGGTGTATAAGATTCCGGCATGGATTGCGTATCCGGATTCTACTGAATACGCGGTTGGTGAAGCGGTTGCTCCGGCTCCGAAAGTTGATGCTCCGGTAGAATCCAGCTATTCCAATGTGGCCACGGTTGTTCCGTTCAAAAACAACAACGGCGAAGAAGTGTATATTCCGGAAGCCATTCCGAATTTCGTGCCTTTTGGTAATTACGACAAAATCAAAAAGGTGATGTCTTCTGGATTGTTTTATCCGCTGTATGTGACTGGTCTGTCTGGTAATGGCAAGACCACCACCATCATTGAAGTTGCCGCTGAATTGAAGCGCGAACTGTTCCGTGTGAACCTGAACGCCGAAACCGACGAAGATGATTTGCTTGGTGGATTCCGGTTGGTGAATGGTGAAACTGTTTGGGAAGACGGTCCTGTTATTCGTGCCATGGAGCGCGGTGGTGTGTTGTTGTTGGATGAAATCGACTTGGCCACCAACAAGGTGCTGTGTTTGATGCCGGTGCTTGAAGGCAAGTCAATTTACTTGAAAAAAATCAACCGCGTGGTGAAGCCGAAAGCTGGATTCACTGTGATGGCCACGGCAAACACAAAAGGTAAGGGTGACAATGCTGGTGGTTTTATCGGCACCAATGTCATGAACGAGGCGTTCTTAGACCGCTTCCCAGTGACCATGTTCAACGACTACCCACCAGCAAAAACCGAACGCATGATTCTTAAGAAAACCTTCGAATCACTGAATATGGACTGTGTGCGTGGTTCTGACAATGCTGGGTTCGCGAAGCGGCTGGTGGATTGGGCAAATGTTGTTCGCGCAACATACCTTGATGGGGCGATTGATGAAATCATCACCACCCGTCGCCTAGTCAATATTGTCGAAGCGTTTTCGATTTTCTCCGACAAGAAAGAAGCGATTGCGTTGTGTATTGAACGATTCGACACCGAAACCCGCGATACCCTGTTGGACTTGTACACCAAGATGGATGACACAATCGACGATGATGATTCCGACAAGAAGCCGGATGACACCACAACATCTACGGCGGTAATTGACTGGTAGCTGTAACTGAATTGTTGTTCTTGTTGGGGGAAGGAACTCCTTCCCCCGTTTTTCATATATGAGGGTTGTATGTCAAATAAAAAAACAAATTTGATTGGGCTGTCTGGTAAAGCGCGAGTTGGTAAAGACACTTCTGCTGATTACTTGGTTGGGCTAACTGGTTACCAAAAATATTCATTTGCCAGACCAATCAAAGATGCTTGTAATCATATTTTCATGTGGGACGAACGACATTCGGATGGTGAACTGAAAGAATGCGTCGACCCGTTCTGGGGCATTTCCCCGCGCTATGCGTATCAGACTCTTGGAACCGAATGGGGTCGGGATATTATCAACAAGGACATTTGGCTTATGCGCGCGATACGCGTAGCAGAACAATGCAATGGGCTAATCATCCCTGATGTTCGTTTTGAAAACGAAGCGTCTTTTATCAGAACCAATGGCGGCATATTGATTCATATCGAGCGCGATGGTGCGGAAAAAGTTCTGCAACACGCCAGCGAAGCCGGTATAAAAAAAGAAAAAACAGATTTTGTTGTATTTAATAATGGTTCCGTTGATGAATTGTGGTCAGCACTGGACGCCATATTTTTATCCCACATCGTTAAACGCAATATCGAGGTATAACTATGAAACTGTCAAGCGAAGCTCTCCAAGTATTGAAAAATTTTTCAACAATCTGCAAAGGACTTTCTGTCTCTAAAGGAAATGTCTTGCGCACAACCAATCCCGGACGAACCGTGCTGGCCGAAGCTACTCTGGAAGAAGATTTTCCGAAATCATTTTCCGTATATGACTTGACAGAATTGCTTGGTGTGTTGTCCCTGTTC
>MUGE01000007.1:0-15101 GCA_002900545.1 Thermoplasmata archaeon M11B2D
ATCAAAGCGGGCTGGTCTTCGATGAAAAATTTTTTATTTGCGAGGACTGCCGTACAAACAAACCAGAACAGGACTTCATCCAATGGTCTCAAAGCACTATGCGCCCATCCGCATCTGCCATGCCGATTTCTCTCTGGCTCATCCAAGAGCAAAACAAGGATAAACCACCGTTCTCACTTCGAAAAGAATAACTAAGAGTTTCCGTAATCCACTCATAACACTTCATCACAATGCTTTTTTATAGCTAGTTTCATGCTGGTACAGTATGTTTATCATAAAACTTGGTGGGAGCGTTATTACCAACAAAGAGAAAGAATGCTGTTTCAAACAAAAGGTAGTAGACCAGCTTGCTGCTGAGATAAAAAAGGCAAACAAACAGGTCATTTTGATACATGGCGCAGGGTCCTTTGGCCACATCATCGCAAAGCAATATCGGTTACATAACGGGTTTAAGCAAAAAAAACAAATAAAAGGATTTGCCCGTACACAGGCGATGGTTCAACATCTCAACAGTCTTGTTCTTGCCTCACTGCATAGCCATGATATCCCTGCTATCTCCATTCCACCCCATGCAATCCTCTCCATGTCAAATCATAAACTCTCACGCATGAATTACGCGATATTCGAACACTACCTCGATTTAGGATTCACTCCTGTCAGTTTTGGTGACGTCGCCCTTGACACACGACTTGGTTTTTCGATATGCTCTGGAGATTTGCTCCTTCAGGTACTTGCAGCAGAGTTCAAACCAGAGAAGGTCATATTCGTCCTTGATGAGGATGGGGTATACTCAGCCAACCCAAAGACGGAAAAAAACGCAACCTTCATCGAGAAGGCAACCAGAAGGGATTTAGATACACTCACAACACGGGTTAATGCCCATGCGGATGTAACAGAAGGTATGAAAGGAAAACTTCACACCATAAAACAGATTGCACGAGAGGGTGTAGATACTATTTTATTGAATGGTAATATACATAACCGTCTATACGATACATTAAAAGGGAAAAAGGTGCGGTCAACTATCGTATATGGAGATAGTATATGAACCAGACAGAGGAAAGGAAACGCGAACACGTACAAATCTCACTAAAGGAAAACGTATCCGGTCATCATAATTACTGGGATGACGTCCATCTCGTCCATAATGCGCTCCCGGAAATTAATGAAAAAGATATTAATCTTTCGTCACACTTATTTGGAAAGAAACTCCATGCACCATTGATTATCTCAGGAATGACTGGAGGATATTCAGAGGGGAAGAAAATAAATGAGCATCTTGCTGCTGTCGCATCAAAATTTCAAATCGGTATGGGAGTTGGCTCGCAACGTGCTGCCCTGGAAAATCAGAAACTTATAGAAACTTACAGTATCATTAAAAACTATGATGTCCCCTTAAAGATAGCGAATATCGGCGCCTCTCAGATGGTGCTGTGGGATAAAAAACAGATCCTTGATAATGCAGATAAAATGGTCAAGATGATTGATGCAGATGTACTTGCGGTTTGTTTGAATTTTTTACAAGAGGCAATACAACCGGAAGGTGAAGCCCAGGCGAAAGGATGCCTTGCAACGATTGATATGCTCTCACGCGAGTTTGGGCGTCCGATTATCATAAAAGAGAGTGGTGCGGGTATCTCTGGAAAGATTGCACATCAGCTGAAAAAGACAAAGATCTGTGGCATTGACGTCGGAGGCGCTGGGGGGACTTCCTTTTCTGCAGTGGAGTACTACCGCGCAAAAATCAAAGGTGACACTCATAACATGCGTGCTGGCCAGACGTTCTGGGATTGGGGCATCCCCACACCAACCTGTATCCTTGAGGTCGGAAAAGCAACCAACTGGGAGCTGCCCATCATCGCGACCGGTGGGATTCGTCATGGACTTGACATCGCAAAATCCTTGGTTCTTGGGGCCAGCGCAGCTGGAATGGCACATGCGCTGTTAAAACCGGCATTAAAAGATAAAAAATCCTTAGAACTAGAGCTTGATGTCATCATGAGAGAGCTGCGGATCGCCATGTTCCTTGTCGGTGTTGATACGATTGAAAAGATGTCAACAGTGGAAGTGAAATATGGACATACAGAATGAGCTAGAAAAAAAAGCCACGATGTTCAATGCATACTGGCAACGGTATCTCCAGATGCAACAACCGAAGATTCTGTATGAAGCAACACAATATCTGCCCCTTGCGGGTGGCAAACGGTTCAGACCATTTCTTACGATGCTTTCTTGTGAAAGTGTCTCTGGAGATCCACAGAAAGCGTTACCATTGGCTGCCGGCCTTGAATTAGTACACAATTTCACATTAGTCCATGATGATATCATGGATCGTTCCACGCTCCGACGCAACCTTCCTGCTGTCCATGTCAAATTCGGGGAACCAGCTGCCATTCTAGCAGGAGATTTATTATTCGCAAAATCCTTTGAGGCCGTCCTGGCTACCTCTGTCGATTTCCCCACCTTTCGACAGTTGCAAAAGGATTTTATCCATTGCATCATCGCTATTTGCGAAGGCCAACAGCTCGACATGGAGTTTGAAGCACGGAAAACCATCACTGAACAAGAATATCTCGAGATGATTAGAAAGAAAACCGGTGTGTTATTTGAACTCTCTGGTAAAGGTGGTGCGATGGTTGGCGGCGGAACACCAGACGAGATTGCCGCACTACAGACATATGGAATGTCACTAGGACTTGCGTTTCAGATCTGGGATGATTACCTTGATATCAGCAGTACAAAAACAACACTAGGCAAGGACATCGGTAATGATATCAGGAATGGAAAAAAAACCCTCATCGCAGTACACAGCCTTACCCATGCAACTGGTACACAAAGGAACCAACTCGATGACACGTTTGGGAACCGCGATGCATCAGATGACGATATCGCGATGATTTATGATATCTTTCGAAGCCTTGGGTCTGTGGACTACGCACAGCACCGTGCACTTTCTTTTGTAAACCAGGCAAAACAAGCAATATCGGTACTAGCACAATCTGATGCTAAAGAACTTCTCATTCAACTCATCGAGTATACGATCAAACGAGAAAAGTAACCATGTCTGGTCAGGATATACAGGTGGTAGCGCGAAAGTTTGCTTTGCAAAATGCGGTCTTGTTCAATGGAAAGGCAAACGAAAAAGCAGTTGCCGGTAAAGTTATCGCTGCATTGAAAAAAGATGGGGTGACTCCAGCAGAGATTCTTCCGATTGTCTCAGAGGTCGTCGCACAGATAAACCGTATATCCGCTGCTGACCAGCGAGCAGAGCTTGCAACGCTTGCTCCTGAGCTGTTGCAGAAAGAAAAGAAGGATAAGGATTTTTCCCTCCCTCCATTGCCCTTTGCTGAAACTGGAAAAGTGATCACTCGTTTTCCTCCGGAACCAAACGGCTATCTGCACATTGGTCACGCAAAGGCCGCTATCATCGACTATGAATACGCCCGGATGTATGAAGGGAAGTTTATCTTACGATTTGATGATACAAACCCAGAGAATGCGCTTCCTGAGTTCTATGATGCACAGAAGCAGGATTTGCGCTGGCTTGGAGTCGAATGGGACCTTGAATATCACACGTCCGATCATCTGCCGACTCATTATAGGTTTGCTGAACAGCTCATCAAACAAAAAGATGCATATCTCTGTAAATGTACCCCTGAGGCTATCAAAGAAGGCAGGTTTCATGCAAAAAGCTGCGTCTGCCGAGAGGAAAACACTGGCCTTGTTGGCTTGGATCTATGGAAGGAGATGCTTGCTTCTCCTGAAATAACCTACATTGTCCGTTTACGTGGTGAGATGGACAGTGATAACACTGCGATGCGGGACCCAACCTTGTTTCGGGTCATTACCACGGCGCATCCGTTGACTGGCGATGCCTATCATGTATGGCCGACGTATGATTTCGCAGGTGCTGTTGAAGATAGCATCAGCGGTGTTACTCATCCATTCCGGACCAAGGAATATGAGTTACGAGACCCAGTGTATTTCCGTATCCTAAGCCTTTTGCATTTACGGGCTCCCCACCTCATGGAATTCTCCCGTCTTTCAATTGAAGGGATGCCGGTCTCAAAACGGAAAATTAAACCGCTCATTGATCAGGGCTTGGTGTCCGGGTTTGATGACGTTCGGTTACCAACCTTGCGTGGGTTGAAGCGACGTGGGCTTGTGCCTGAAGCCATCAAGCAATTTGTGCTGCAGCAAGGTTTTTCAAAGGTCGAATCAGTTGTTGATTTCAGCCTTGTCGAATCTGTGAATCGTAAGGTTCTGGACCCACGGGTCAAGCGGTATTATTTTGTCCCCGACCCGGTGCGACTTGTTGTTAGTGATGCGCCAAAAAAAACTGTAAGACTCCCCTTGCATCCTGATGCGATGATGGGTGATCGTACTATTCATACCGCTTCGACATTTTACATTCCTTCGCAGGATGCGCAGAAAATGAAAGCAGGGGACGTTTTTCGGTTAAAAGGATTATTCAACGTAAAAATAACGAACGGTGGTGACCCTATGCAGGGTAGCTACGCAGGCGAAGAAATCATAGCAGAGTCTGCGAAGATTCAATGGACGACCGATGAGGCCGTCCAACTAAAGCTCCTTGTTCCAGGACTTCTCTTCAAAGGAGAAATCTTCGACCCAAACAGCCTTCGTGAGATCCAAGGGTACGCTGAAATGGCAGTCGCTAGCCTGCCTGTAGGTGAGATCGTTCAGTTTGAACGTGTTGGATTTGTGCGGTTGGAAAAACGCAACAAACATACCTTGGCTATTTTTACACATAAATAGTAGTGCTTTTTTTGAATGTTTTTGGAATGCATTCCATTTCAAATTATTTTAAAGCAAGGTATTTAAATATAAATGCGATTTCTTCATCTTGCAGGGATGCAGAGAAAGAGGATGGGAATTACCATGCGTTTCCGAAAGATTGCACTCATAACGCTCGTTTTATTTTTTTCATTCGCGGTCGATACCAGTACTGCTGCATTTGACTTACAAGTAGAAATCAATATGACCACACTAGCGGTAGTTATCACAGTCATCGCTCTTCTGCTTGCGTTTTTCTTTCTCATGGGTGGCGTTAAGTATGTTACCCCGGAGAACGTGCTTGACACTGAGATTCGAAAAAGCCTCTATGAGTATATCGACGAGTATCCAGGAAGTCACCTGCGGGAGATCGCCCGGGAGCTTGACCTTAAACCAAGCAATGCTGCCTGGCATCTTCGGAAACTAGAACAAACGAATCTTATCAGAAGCAGGGCTATCGGAGGTAAAAAGGTGTACTACCTGGTCGAAGGTGGAGTGGAAGCAAAACAACGTGCAGTTGCAGAGTCCATCCTGCGAAATAAAAACGCTCGTGACATCATGAACTTTCTATCAAGCCACCCTGGGAAGCATCTCCTTGAGATTGCCCATGCGCTTTCCATCAACCATCATGTGGTAAAATGGCATATCAACAAGCTATATGAGGCAGAACTCATCGAGGGAGATACCACCAACTCCGCGTATCCGGTGTACTACCCGACAGAGATCGGACGGCAATACATGGACACCTATAACGAGTATTTGAATGCAACAGTTGGGAGGGCAACTTAGATTCTGCCGACGTCAACGACCTCTACATTTTCGACGTTCTTAATCTTCCCAAACTTTTCAACGATTGGATCAAGCCCACCCTCGACATCAGGGACTGCAACTGTCACATCAAGACCTCGCAGACCAAACGCTATCTGTTTGACTTCGACACGGCCGAGTCTGGCTGGTTTCTGAACTGCTTTTTTCACCTCATCAGAAATCGCATCCATATCCTGGTCGGTAATAACTCCATCAGGCATGAGACGAATGAGTGCTATGACTTCCCCCATCGATTTAACCTCCTATGGTCCTCTGAATCCGCATTTCGGGCAGATATACACAACACTTTGTTCTCGGCAGTTTGTGCATCGTCCTATCATGGTATCGCAGGTTGGGCATTGGAACGTTGTAGACCCTTGTTCAAGCAAGCCTTTTCCGCATGAAATGCATCGTTCAGTTTTTTTCATAGGGACAACCGTATATCCTCCCCATTTTTAAACCTGACGCCATCCTTTCTTGGAGAGTTATCCTTCTTTTTTTCTGATGGTTTCCAGTGAAAATGTGGTAATAGACTTGAAAATCCGATACTGGAAAACTGCCCCACAAAATACGTTCATATGATACGTGATGAACCTGAACAATAAGACAAACACCCCAAGCAGATACTGATTCGAGGCCCCAAGTACAACACCGTAGAGACCTGCCATCCCTAGCTCGGTCACCCCGGAGCTGCCTGGTGTCGTCGGCAACATAACAATGATGAGTAATAATGCCTGCGCCGCATACGACTCAACAAAAAATGGCTGAAGACCAAGACTGAGAAGAATCATTGATGGAATCATAAAACCAGTGCACCACATCAACATCGTTAGACCACCAGCAGTAAGAAATGATTTTTTCCCCTTGGTCAAAAAAAGAACCATGCTATCGTGGAAGTTATCGATCTCCTGACCGATTCGATGTACTACTTTTATGCTCTGTTCTTTCTTTTTGGAAACCCGGCTGACACGCAGACTGATCCACATCAAGAAATCTTTGGTTCGCTGAGGGTATTTCAACGTTAAGGCAAACAAGACAATCCCGGTGATAAACACAATGATTCCAATGGTCAGACCATAGCTGATAAGCGTAATTTCGATCCTGTCCTTAAAAACAAAAAAACCGAAAGGAACCAAGATAAGGATAAAGAGTGCATCAATCAATCGTTCGCCAAAAACCGTCGCTGTCGCTCCACCAGCACTTAATCCGTCTTTGTTCAGTAAATAGATGCGCACCGGCTCTCCACCGGCAAGAGAAGGAGTAATGCCAGCAAGGAACTGGTTTGTGATGACGATTTTTGTTGTCTCCCAGAGACCAATCTGCACCTTGGGGTCAACAATCCTGCTAAGGACCTTTATCCGAGCACCCCAGATGAACCAATACAAGACGTTCAGTCCGATTGCAAGACCAAAGAAAAAGAAGAACTCTGTGCGAAACGACACCTGCGACAGATACTGGATGGTTTGTGCATCAATCGTAAAATACATGATAAGCAAAATGATAGAGACACTGAAACCAATACTGAGAAGAATGGAGATTTTTGTTTTGGTTAATTTCTTTTGTTCGCTTGTCAATGGAACCAGTTATTTCAACGACGCTATAAGTCTCTTGTGGTTGATTTTATAAAAGAATAAAAAACCTTATGTCCTGTAGATTCTTACTCCTTTCTCAATGTGAAGCTATGAAAAAACTCCCGCTTAACAAGTATTTGCAAACCATCCGATACGCCGCGACAAACTACCTTTCCCAGGAATGCATCTACGCGTTTTATGCGTCGTTCAAAGTCACCCATATCTGCAGTCTGCAATGCAGCTTCTGTAACGTCTGGAAAGAGAAAACCCCGGATCTTCCAAAAGAGGAGGTTTTCAAGGTCATCGATAATATCGCAAACTCAAGCATCGTCGTCCTGAGCCTTGAAGGGGGGGACCCTCTCGTGCGAAAGGATCTTGGGGAGATCCTGCAATACGCCCATCAAAAACCATTCTACCTGTTTTTTACCACAAACGGTCATCTTCTCGATAAGCGACCCATGAAGGAGTATGGGAAGCATATCGATTATCTGCACATCAGCATCGATGAAGGCCATGACAATGTCGCGTTCTTTGATAGGCTTGAGGAGTTCCAAAACTACGGACCAGAGATTTGCATTCAAATCGTTGTTACAAAAGATTCACTCTCAGCACTCGAAGAAAAAGTAAAACGCGTCTACGAGGTCAACGCCCGCACCGTCGTGATGCCCGCCTGCCATTTAGATAACACGGATGATTTCTACCCGAATCCGCAGAAGTTCAGGGAAGAACTGCTGCGATTGAAAACACAATACCCAAACACCATCACCACGCCGAAAGGCTTCTTAAACAACATCAACAAACCCCATGGGTGTTCTACGTCTTCTGTCATCATAGATTCGGATGGTGGTCTGTTCTACCCCTGTCGAACCATCGGAAAACATCTCTATAACTTCACGGAAGGCTCTTTTATGGAGTTCATCCAGACACCAGAAGCAAGAGAAGCACGGACTGCGATGCAGCACTGCGACCGTAGATGCGGCTGGTATCAGTATTTTGCAACCGACGTGTTTGCCTCACCCCGTTCGCTCTACTCGTCGTTAAGCCCCTATCTCCTCAAATAACCACCGTGATTCTGTGTTGGTAACTCTTATGTATCCATCCATGGTTATCCCCCAAGACGAGATTCGTTTGTCATGAAAATACTCTTCACCACAGAATCATACTACCCAATCATTGATGGTGGGGCGATCGCACAGCACCGTATCGTCCATGAGCTTATTAACAATGGCCATGATGTCCGGGTGATTGCCCCGAGTGTATCGTTTAAAAATACACTGGATGCTGATAACGGTTCAACAATTTACCGGCCACGAGCGTTTGTCCTTCCTTTTTACATGAACAATAAATATCATTTCACTCCTTTCCCGTTCTTCTTTGTAAAAAAAATCATTGATCAATTCAAACCGGATGTAATCAATGTCTGCTCTCCCTATCCGATCAGCCTCTGTGCTATGATCCTTTCAAAAAAGAAACACATTCCTCTGGTTGGCTCTATCCATATCCTCCCAGAGAACATCCTAGCCCCGTTCTTTTCATCTCCGTTGTATCCAACAATGGTGAAATACACCTGGTCCTATCTGATCTATTTCTACAACCGTGTCGACTGGGCGACCATACCAACACAAACCGGTGCAGTGATGTACCAGGAAAAAGGATTGAAAACACCGCTGACTCCTATCTCAAATGGGGTGAACACCGCGATGTTCAAACCAACCAATGACGGGGAGTATCTGCGAGAACGGTTCAATCTCCCGAAAAAACCATTGGTGTTGTACACCGGTAGGATCAACCAGGAGAAAAACGTTGACGTGCTTATCAAAGCAGCCCCCTCGGTGCTCAAAGAGGTAGATGCACATTTCCTGTTCTGCGGATCGGGTGGTCAGAAACCAGAGATGATGAAATTAACCAAGGATTTAGGCATCGATGCGCATACGACGTTTATCGATTTTCTTGACTGGGCTGATTACCCTAATATCTACACGCTTGCTGATGTGTTTGTCATGCCTGCAGAGTCAGAACTGCAAAGCATCGTCACCCTTGAGGCGATTGCCTCTGGTGTGCCACCAATTGTCGTCAACAAGGGAGCGGTTCCTGAACTGGTCAGCGCAGGCAATGGATTGACCTTTGAGCCAAAGGACAGCGACAGGCTTGCAACAAACATCATCACAATCCTTTCTGATACAAAACTACAGAGAACCATGAAACAGAAGTCTCTTCTGCTCAGTGAACAGCATTCGATGAGCTATGTCGGGTCCCAGTACGAACAGGTCTACGAAAAAGCCCTTTCGCTTTCAAAAAAGAGGTAATGGTTTTATTTTTTCACGATCAGGTGTTCATTAATGAATGTCCAGTTGACACTATACACCTCAGCCCAGTGTACCTCTTCGTTCTCCTGGTTGACGGTCGCATTTCGATAGAGGAGTTGGAAAGGCTCTAATGAAAACTTTAGATAGGACTCATTGGTCATATAAACACTCTGCTGCACGTGGATATTAACTGAGGTGTACAGCATGACATCGTCGATGAGCACATGCGTCACAAGAGGATGGTTTTCCCGATCAGTAAAATCAGCGACACATCCCACCCAGGTGTCGCAGGTCCATGTCTTATTTGTCTGTTCGTAGGTCGCATTGATGCCTTCAGCCCACATCATCTTTGAGAGCCGTAAATCTGTTGCGACCATCGTGGTATTTTTGTCAAGATTATCCTTTATCCACGCGATGGCATTCGCAGTCTCATTCGGGATGCTTTCATCCATCCATTCCAAGGAGGTATACACGGGGTAGACTGCGACCGCGTTTGAAAAAACTAATCCGAAGACGACAAGTGCAAACACCACCTGAAGTGATGGATATGTGAGTGGTTTTTTCAGCGATGAGGTGACGCTTCCCTCCCGGTTCCTGAGGAAATGCAGTACACCGACTGCAGTGAAGAGACAGGCAGGAACCGTGAGGTATTCGACATGGCGGTCGGGGAACAAGGTCGTGTTTATGGTGACAAGAGAATAAATAAAGGAGCAGAGGATGGCAAGTAGCCAGGCTTGGAAGAACCAGCGGTTCTGCACTTTTTTCAGGTATTCGACACCCGCGCATCCAAACCCGATGAACAACAGCATGGGAATCGAATAGACGATGGAAAGAGGTCTCATCTTAAGGCCGCTAACCGGGA
Source organism: Thermoplasmata archaeon M11B2D (assembly GCA_002900545.1). Classification (GTDB taxonomy): domain Archaea; phylum Thermoplasmatota; class E2; order DHVEG-1; family DHVEG-1; genus SM1-50. The sequence goes on from MUGE01000007.1 coordinate 10,341, forward strand.
AATTAACAAATAAAAACAGGATCTCCGCGCAGAGGATAAACACAAACCCTGCGGTGAAATACAGTGACGCGCGTTTCCGCGAGAATATAGGGTGACATGAAAAAGACTTCCGAAGCGTCTGAATCCATGCTGGTGTGGTTTTCTTCAGTGCAGCAATGGCTAGAAGAAGACTAATTAAACTAACATAAAAAAGAACAATAACAAAATACGAGGATATAGAAAGGCCGGTGCTCATAAAGGTACTAAAGACCGGTGTGGCGATGAATGTCCAGTAGCTGAAAGCAAGTGCAGATGCAATCGTTACATAGGCAACGTCCTTGTACATACTTCGAAGATTAACATGAATGCTTTTTATGACAACGACGAAGAAGATGGTCATAAGGAAGAAATACGTGGTAAGATGATGAGACATGATAAGAAACACGGTAGAGATAAGCAAGGGTATGAGATATTTTTTTTCATTCATCGTTTTAAGGAAGAGGTACATCGTAAGAATCATGAAGAAATGCCCCATGGTCAAGGGTGCCGCATGGCTGGTCTGATACACATGGAAGGGGATCACTGCAAGAAAGAGGCATGATAAAAGAGCAAGATCACGTCGTTTCGTCAGATTGTAGACAATGTAATAAAAGATAAAGACGGTCAAGCCACCAAAAACCGGAGCGATTTTTGGCATCAACCAGAGGAGATCAACCCCTGTTATCCAATGACCGACTGCAGAGAAAATATACAACACCGGGAAATAATTATACATCCCTCCCCAGCCATCATATTCGTTGAAGATCTGCTTGTTTTCAACAAATCGTGACGTCAACCCATAGTAAATACCAAAATCACCACCCCATGCAGCGTTCATCCAAGCTGGAATAGACCGCACGGCGATAGCAATCACAGTAATCAGAATGAGCCAGAAGTACCATGATTTAAGAAAGTCCCACTGTTTCATGAAGAGTTGTTCCTTCCTCACGGGTAATACTCATCTGATTTAAAGCTATTATGGTAAAGATTTATATTCTTTCTTTGACAATGGAAAGGATGTTTTCTACTGTTGTTTTCACGTCGCATTCCCGTGTAAAACCAGTTCTTTGTTCTGCTACGGTGACATCGTTTTTCAAGTCCACCATGTCCTGAGTGACAGAATAAAACGTCCCTAGTTCGTTGTGATATTTTGAGAGGTATTCTTGTTCGATCTGACCCGGTGTTGGGATGAACAAGGCTTTTGTACCAACAACTGCGACATCCATCAGCGTTGAATATCCGGAGCGTGACACGACTAGTTTTGCTTTGTTTAGTAATTCTTCTCGCAGGTCCTTTGTTACAAACGAGTATGTTGTGAGATGGTTCTTTTTTGTTATTGAGTATCTCTCCGCTTTCCCCAAGGTGATGACTACATTTCCGTCCAGTTCCTCTGCCTGTATCAGGAGTTTTTCCTCAAGCATACTTCGTTGTGGTTCAGGACCGGAAATAGAAATGAGATAATCGATATCTTTGTTCATAGGCCGTTTCGTAAAATCTGAAAGAACACCGACATAATGAATCGAGTTTTCATCGATTCTTTTTAGATTATGTGATAAATCACCAGAAAGGTTGTTTTCTTTATAATCTGGAACCATGACTCCGACATATCGCTTGAAAAAAAACAAGTTGAAACGTTCCATGGCCCGCTCAAACATCTTTATCTGCAGCGGGTTCATGATTCGCATTTGATGAGAGATAAAAAACGAGGGGACCTTCTTACTGTACATATCATATCGAGCATCAGATATGATGCAGTCATAGTGTTTTTTATCAAGGATCTTCTGCAGCTCAGCTAACCCGTCCTCAATTCTTTTGATGAACACAGGCCAGTACATCATGCTTTTTGCGAGAAACTGCCTCGTATTTTCAGAAAGCAGCATCGGATAATCAGGGATATCAATAAAATGTGTTTCTTTGCCAAGTTCCTTTTTCAACACTTCTAAACTGCGTCCATTTGAAATCACGGTCACCGTATGGTTTTCGCTAAGTAGTTTTCGGATTACGGGTAGCGATCGAGTCGCATGACCAAGACCCCAGGAACACACTCCGTATATGATTTCCATATGCTGGATTGTATTTTCCACCATGTTAAATAGCTACCGAAAACACGAGTATTTATAGAAGAATCACTATTTCACTTTGGAACTGTATGAACTGGAGAGAAAAATTAACCGCTGCTACAACTCAGAATAATAGTCTGCTGTGTGTCGGGCTTGATACCGATCTTATAAGATTACCAAAATTCTTGATGGAGGCAAGTAGAAACCCACAACTTGATTTCAACAAAGCAATCATTGATGCGACAAAGGATCTAGTCTGTGCTTATAAACTGAACATGGCGTTTTATGAGGTATGTGAAGTCAGCGGTCTTGAGGCACTCAAGAAAACCATCCAGTACATCCCACACAATATCTTTATCATCCTAGATGGGAAACGCAATGACATTGGGAACACCGCGCAGAAATATGCAAACGCCCTTTTTGAGACATTACAAGCTGATGCGGTAACCATCAATCCGTATCTGGGAAAGGATGGCGTTATGCCGTTCTTGGACTATAAGGATAAATGTAGTTTTATTTTGTGTCGCACCTCGAATCCCTCTGCGGGAGATTTTCAAGATCTCAAAGTCTCATCGACACCGGTCTATCAAATCGTCGCCCAGAAGATTCATGAATGGAATACAAACAAGAACTGTGGTGCGGTCGTCGGGGCGACATATCCAGAGGAACTTAAAACCGTTCGTACTATCCTTGGAGAGGATATCCCTATTCTCATCCCTGGGATAGGAAAGCAAGGGGGAGACATTGGAAAAACAGTACGGAATGGTACAAACTTAAAAGGGGATATGGCGATTATTAACTCGTCTCGGGAGATTCTTTTCGCAGGTCAACAACAGGATTTCGCAGAGCAATCACGGATAAAAGCTGAGTCGGTTCGCAACGAAATCAACAAATTTCGATGAAAACGATGCAGCGAAACGTTAAATAATCAAAAGTCGTATGTATTTTATCCTTGATACGAAGATCTCCATGAGTACATGATTGGAGAAGCAAGTTCAAGGTAACAGTTGATATCGATTAGGGTCCCTCTTGGATCGAGCAGACGTTCTGTCAAGAGATGAAAAAGAGGATAACCACGATATCATAGAATTGTCGCGAGAAGCGTTGCATCGTTCTCCCTCTGCTGCTTTCTGTGGAGAACGATGTGTCACCACACCCAATACATCTTCTTAGCTTGTGTTGGGTGACAGCGACAACAAATGCATTGAAATCAAAGGAAACCGAGCTATTGACTGGTATAGTTTCTTGTGTTTTTATGCCATTTTTGTAGAATATAATAGATACTATTATATCCTGCTAAAGCATATCATTGGCAGACAAAAAATATAAAAGTCATTTTTGACTTCGGAGGAAGATTCTTAACAATGTTTAAGAAAAGGAAAGAACCCAAATAAAAACGAAAAGCTTATAATAACGAGGTAGGTTTAACGGTTAAAAATCACGTCTCAAATAAAAACACTTCAATTATCGCATGCTCAAATGAGCGTGTTCAGATACTTCGGAGTAGAAATTATCGATAAACACAAAGTTCACTATTGGTGAGGACAAGAGGAATGAAAATTGCAATGATCGGCTGGGAATACCCGCCGTTTAAAGTGGGAGGTTTAGGAACCCACTGCTATGGGTTGACCCATGGTCTTGCCGATAAGAATGTTCATATAGACTTCTATATGCCGAAGCTCAAACAGAAGGTAAAAAGCGATAACAAGAATATCAATATCATCGAAGTTGGTGAAGCAGAGGTATTACCCTATGACCGACCAGATGACAAGGAACTTGGCGGGAAATTCTTCGATGCCGTGTATCGGTACAATGATTTGTTAGTCAAGCGAGTGAAGGGAACATATGATTTGATCCACTGTCATGACTGGCTGACCATGAAGGCAGCAACAACCTTAAAGGAAAAATTGGGTATTCCGCTTGTCTTGACCGTTCATTCGACCGAATATGATCGATCTGGATGGATTTATCCAAACCAGTGGTTCATCGATATCGAGCGAGAAGGGATGCAAAAAGCTGATCGTATCATTGCAGTCAGTGAGTTCACAAAACGGGTTGTTGTTGAAAAATATGGAATTAATCCGAATAAAATAAATGTCGTCCATAATGCAGTCTATCCAATTGGAGACGGTGAGAAACGAAATCTTGTCTTGTTCTTAGGTAGGTTGACGATACAGAAAGGCCCGGAGTTCTTCCTAAAAACAGCAAAAAAAGTTCTGGAATACGAGGACGCTCGGTTTGTTATCGCTGGGATAGGAGACATGATGCCTCGGTTAATCGAGCAAGCGGTGCATCTGGGCATCTCAAATAAAGTCATTTTTACCGGTAAACTTACCGAAGAAGAAGTCAAACATATCTACAAGATTTCAAGCATCTATGTCATGCCGTCGGTCAGTGAGCCGTTTGGCATCACCGCACTTGAAGCCATCTCTGCAGGAACACCCACTATTGTGTCAAAAAGTGCTGGTGTCTCCGAGGTGCTGAAGAATTGTTTCAAGGTGGATTTCTGGGACACTGATGAGATGGCAAACAAAATTATCGCACTGTTACGTTATGATTCTTTACGTGACACTATGAGGCAAAGTTCAAAAAGGGAAATACAATTATTTACCTGGGACCGCGTCGCAGAACGGACGCTGCAAGTCTACAGGGGTCTTGCCTAATATGCCATCAATATGTTTCT
>MUGE01000177.1:0-3694 GCA_002900545.1 Thermoplasmata archaeon M11B2D
TAGCCTTCTGTTTTATGTATCTATGGTCTATTAATCATCATCGAAACAAATAAATGAAAAAAAAATTACTTTAAAAACACATACCTATTGTTTTTCTGTAAACCAATACGTCTAGGCAAATGTCTGTTCCTAAAATCCTAGTAAACATAAAGAGAGTCTTTATCGAAAAAAAAAATGATTTCAAATACCGTCAAGGTAGTGTTTATTCCAGTCCACCAGTGCTAATTCGAAAACACGCTTTTTTCCCTTCAGGCTGCGACCGATGTTTTATGATCGTTGCTTCCCGTTTTCCAATTGCTTTCCTATCAAACCGAAGGATGGTCTTTGTCATATGCTCAGCATCTCTGTTCGTAAAGGGTTTGACCTCACCTGTTTTATCCGTATATACTTGTTCGGTAATAAGTACGAAGATATCCTTTTGTCTTGCAGCAACCTGCAGGTTGGTCACCTGTCGGGTAAATGAACGAATCGCACCATCTCGGTCCTTTTCAAGATTCAACCGATAAAACATCGTGATGGTATCAACGATAATAAGACCAATTCCCTTCGTCGCAACCGCATCACAAATCATTTTCTCCTGTGATTCGAACGATACAGGAGAAAAAAAGAGAATATCCCGAAGGATGCTTTTATAATCGCAGTGCATACACATCTGTCGAATCCTTTCAACAGATACACCCTCGGTATCGATATAGGCGACCTTCTTACCGGAGAGAACGCATTGTCGTGCCGCCTGAAGACACACATTGGTTTTCCCTGACCCGGCTTCCCCGTAAATTCGAGTGATGATCCCACTTTCAAGACCGCCCCCAAGTAAATCATCTAACGATTGACAGCCAAGAGACAATACAATCATATAAAACACCTTGAGGAAACAAGACCATAAAAAAGCTTTGTATCCCTAGGCAAGAATTTCATCAAACACATACGTCTCCCATTTTCTTCTGCCTAGCACAATTTCAAGCTCCACTGGAGTAAGAATCGGTTTTTTGTACTGTAAAAAATCATCAATTGCTATCCGTGGGCACGCGGTGGATACATAACAATCTAGGTCAAATCCCTGCAAAGACGTCGGGGAAAACTCATTTTGTGCGATCAACAGAGATTGTCTGCCCTCACCATCAAGCATGGTTTGTAGTTCAAGGGCAAGTTGTATCCGTTGTTGCCCCTGCTTGATCCCAATGAGGATCCCGAACCGTTGTGCATTATGGCATACATGAATGGCGCCATACCGTTGTCTGAGAATGGTTTGTTTCATATCCTCGATTTCTTGTTTTTTCACAATGGTTGTATAGGGATCAGCGGCAATCACCGGTTTTTTTGTACTCATCAAAAGGCCTACCGGGTGGAACGTACCGCTTCCAACAAATAAAAAACAATCGACATGCTGTGCAATCCTTGTTCCAGCGGAAAAATTACACCCAAGAATCTGTCCTTTTTCTGTAATACGTTCATCACCATCTGCAAGCAATACTTCAAAGTTATGTTTTTTCAGAAGCGCAACAACGGTGGTAAGAGTATGGATGTGCTGTGCGGTAGTGACAAGTCCGATTTTTTTTCCCTCAAGCGAAGGAATGGCTTTCTCAACAACCGTTGTGACGTCCAGTGTCGACAGTGCATTGACAAACACAGTGGGTATCCAGAAATTCTTTACATCAGCCATCGGAGTATGACCGATATGGATAATAGCATCTACCTTCAAGTTTTTTAGCTCGTAATTTGCAACATCGCAAGCGCCAAAACACGGATCCGCAGAGACAATGACCTTTGCACCAGTCTGTTGTTTGAGGAATTCAACCAAAGGAAAGATGCTGCGTTTTAGTCCTTCTGGGATTTGGACTGCGATTGTTTTAAAATCTTGTTTTTTCAAGGTATCTGCGGCGCTTTCAATATCAATCATATACCCTGAAATCTCCATTACATCACCTTATGAACCTGTGACAGCAGCCGCTGGAAGAAATTCATCCGATATGTATACGACTCCTCAGAGGTGTCTATTGGAAGGTAGTTTTCCTCCAAATGAAATGGTTCAAATGTTGTCTTCTGAGAAAGGTAAATCTCCCATCGGCCATCCGAGACAGACTTTTCCTTTAAACGGTCCTCCAACCGTTTCTTTACCACCATGTCCGGGCAGATGCAGTGCACCATTAGCAGTGTCGCATGATGTGTATCTGCGATATGACGTGCCATCTCCCTATATTTTTCCTTCTGAAATGTGGCATCGAGCACAACGTTTTCACCGTTGCTTAAGTAAGCTGCTGCACGCTGCATCACCTGGTTATAGGTCTCTTCTATTTTTTTTGGATCGTACAGACCTGCGTTGAACTGATCGTGATGAGGTTCATATTGATCAATGCCAGCTATCTCTTTTCTGACGACATCAGTATTAATCTGTGTCGCGTGATAATCAACCGCTATTTTGCGTGCGACGGTTGATTTTCCTGTTCCTGATAAACCCGCAACAAGAAATGCCAAGGGTTTATGCTTTTTCAAATCAAGAGAAAATACCCGTGCGTAATATTGCGATAGCTCAAAATATTTTTTTGCTGCGTCTAGAAGATTTCCTTTTGTTACTGAATCGATATGGGGATCATTAAGTTGGAACCCATGGACCTTCCCACGGACAAACGCTCGATATGATTTATAGAAGTTTAATACCGAATAGACCGCCAAGTCATTGCTTTTTTCGATATATTTTTGTATCAAATAGCTTGATAAATACGGGTGGTTTAAGTAATCAAGGTCCATCGCGAGAAAACCGATGTCAGAGGCGACATCGCAAAAACGAAACCGGTCGTTAAACTCGATGCAGTCAAAGATATGAATCGTGTTTCCAGTTATCGCGATGTTCCCTGAGTGTAAATCCCCATGACATTCACAGATTCTCCCTTGTTTTATCCGTCGCCCGAAAACCTCCTTGTTTTTCTCGAAAAACATTGTCACCATATCCTTGATAGACCAAAATACTTCCTTTGGTACTGTGATGTCAATCATCGGGCGAGTTTGTTCGAAATTCTCGTCAATATTTTGTTTCACAGATGGCATCTCACCGTATTTTTTGACTTCTTCTGAAGGTATTTGTGAATTGTAAAAGTCAACTAAAATCGTGCAGAGGCGGTCGATGGTTTTCTCAGAGACTTTCCCTTGTTTCAGCAAATTCGTCATGATGCATTCCTGGGGGAATTCTTTCATCTTGACAACGTATTCAACGATGGTTCCATCCCCATCAAGCTCAAGGATATCATCTTTTTTTGTTATCGGGAGAACATCAAGATACAGCTTCGGGCAGAGCCGTTTGTTTAAACGTAGTTCCTCTTCGCAGTAGTATTTTCGTTTATCGAGTGACGAAAAATCAAGAAAACCGAAATTCACTGGTTTTTTTACTTTATACGCGTAGGTCCCTGTGAGGGCGACATAGGAGATATGCGTTTGTAGCAGGCGAACTGAAGTAACATTAGGTCCAAAAAACCTTGGGTTTTTCAGTTGATCAAAAAGTGTTCCCGGATTCATACACAGGTAGTAGACCATGACTTTTTATAAGATTTATCGTCCCTTGAAGGATTCCCCAGGGCTATGAAAGAAAAAACAGACACGTACGGTCAACACAATTGATACATTGAATGGTTATAGAAGAATTTATGCTGGAAAAACAAGAATCACAAAGAGGATTTGTATAGATAACACGATAACCGCT
>MUGE01000178.1:0-3671 GCA_002900545.1 Thermoplasmata archaeon M11B2D
GATTTATTTGGTGTTAACCAAATATGACTGAACATCTCCTTCTTTTATTGTCTACAGCAGCCCACCAGTTATCTCCCATTTGTTTGAGAAACAACCAAAATGATTTTTATAATCATATTAATATGATATTGAACACTTCTTACCGATTTTTCAACATGTTTTTATACAACGACCAATTGATAAAACATCATGGAAATGGTATCAATCCCCGAGGTCGAAGAAACAATACAATCCTGGAAGAAGAAAAAAAAACAAAAACCGAAAAAAAAAAGAACCAGAAGAAAAAGAAAAAAACCAAGGTTAGGTTTTCAAAAGACACCCCGTGATGAACCAAAAGATGATAGGTGGTTTCCCCACTTAGATCCTCCAAACGGTCAATGGATGCCTTAAGGAGCATGGATGTATCCATACGTTGGGAAAAGACAACAGTCCGGTGTTATCTTAGGGTGGTTGTGCAGAGAACACCTCATGCATATCAAACAAGTGGACCGGGGATTCAAACGCATTGCGGGTATGAGAAGCAAATGAAAGGAGAAACTCCCCTGTCTCAGGGCAAAGGACCCACTGATACGGTGTGGAATACCAATGGAAGATCTGCAGAATAAAAAACCGGATATCTGTTTTACCTGCGTATACATCCCGCAGCACCGCCATGCTTGTCTGCAGATCAAGCGCCCCATATCGTGCCTGCACCCCTTTGCTTAGCGCAACATAATGCATAAAAGGACCAGCAGCGGAAAGTGACGTCCCACTTAAGGTATTTCGCTTAAATAAAAAGGAACATAAGGGGAACCGACTTGGGTCATACCTACTTCGTTGTGTCTCACTAAGCGTTGGGTCAACAAAGAGATTCGCACGTCGGACAACATGGGAAATCTGCCAAAAAGGGGCAACACCCTCCGAAGGCGTGTCCCAGGAGCCGACATAGAAATAATGTGCGGTGGTCTCAACAGCACAGGCCGCTGGGATCTTTCCATCGGATACAATAAAGTTATACCCAAGGGTCCTGTTCTGAGCAAGCAATTGTACCGCTTCTGCCAATGTCGCAGCACAGTCAAGAGCAATCCGCACACGGAACCCTACCCCAATACCCTGATAAGTTTCATCAGCGGTCCATGAGGAAAGCATACCGGGGACGATTCCCATCTCATTGATGCCATCAGAACAGGTGACATCTCCAGCAAGAGACGGCGAAATCGATTTAAAACACCCTTCTGGCACTCGGACGATCAGCAGCTGATTTTCAACCAGATACGCCCCCGTGTCAGGATCTTGAATGGTGATAGGGAAATCATGGCTTCTTGCATGATACAACGTTCCGTTCAAGGTCGCAGGGCCCCATGCGGCAAAACTCCCGCAGTTGATCACAAAATACGGACCGACATTCAAAACAGCGACATCCTCCAACGAAAGACCGGTGGCATCTGCTATACCCTGCATCTCTTCGATATATCGACTAGGTATAGAAGGTTGCATGAGTAACCAAGATTGAAGTAAATCCTCGTAGGAAACCTCTCGTTTGTCGAACCAGTGAAGAAATGCGTTATTATTTATTAGGATCTCATCTCTTAAGAGAGTACCCTGCTGAAATCCCATCTCATAGAATGAGCCAGAGAGGTGCAGAATCCGTATCCCATCACGTTCTTCAAGCCATCCTCCATTGCAAGGAACAGGATTTACAGCAACGCCATGGGAGAAGAACGGCAGCACACACATGCTGATACAAAACGCAAGTGATACGAACAACCTCCAACGTCTATACATGAAGCGTACCAATATCATACGGATGAAAGCAGAACGAAATTATATAAATATTTTCATATTTTATGCATATTTTAGCTATGATACCAGACCAAAGGACATGCCAATGGAGCAGACCACGATGACGATAGACATCATGTTTAGTGCGTCATAAGGAACAACGTTCCTTATGTATTTTTATCTTTATTTTGGTCAAATAAGAAAGGAATACCGATTAAAATAATCCCAATCGTCACAGAAACAGAAAAGACGAATAAAGGGATCAGATACTCTGTTAGCATCACAGATAAAAAACCTAAAAAAATCATTAGGAGCCCACCAACGATAAAAATGATCTTTCCCGCTTTCATTCCAAACACCTTTTTTCTTTTATTTGTTACATGGGCATCTGAGTAATAAATCTTTGGCCGGGGAGTTATCAGCAGATTAATCAGACCTGCCAGAAAAATACTAAGAATACCGTGTTAATAAAGAATAACCCGGTGACAAACACCTGATTTCCCAAATCGTCGTTTCTTTAATGCACTAGAGCTCTGCCAATTGATTTTACAGATAGTATTAACAGCACAATAAAGAACAACATGAAAAAGTCAATAGCAACCTTATATAGGGAGACAAATCCAACTGTTGCCAGACGTATTGTTCTTTTTTTAGTACATTGCAGAAAGGTATAGGAGACGCCTTATCTAAGCGATGTTATGAAACTCCAGGGAACAACGCTAAATTGAACTTCGCACATACGAAATGGTTCGCTAGTATCCCGTAATGAAATCTCGGAAGCAGAATTACTTCATCAATGCCATGAAGAAAACCAGTTCGTGTGTTACCGTACCAGTGGGTTTTATAATGCACAAAAAGCGCTCGGAATGTCACATACAAATCGCCATTGACAAGTTTTGGTTTTGTGATAATCCCAATTAAAATAGTCCATTGATTTGTTATAGGTTTTTCTTCTGGTTCTAGATAAACATTTCCCCCGCATGCCAGTCGTGGCGATAACAGGAGAAATAGGATAAACACACCACAAATTACAATTTTTTTCATAGGAAAACCCTCTCTTCGTTTTCATAAAAGAAAAACATGAATATAAATGTTTTGGGTATAGAAAAAATTGTTACCCTTGTTACAAAAAAATTCCCCAACTCACGATTTAAATCAGAGGACTTGAGAGAATTCTGCCCATGATGCTATTTTCTATGAACATTGTTCTAAAACTATCAGTACACCACTATAAAAAAAAGAACACCAGGGCCGTGGTAATAACTAACACATACACGTTGTTTCTTAGGATATGTATTTAAAGAAGAAAATGTTACAAAAGTTCAATACATTAGGATTGATTCGGCATGGTAAAAACCTCTAAAGAACAAATACATGAAGATGAAATGAAGATTCTTGAAACGCTTATGAAAAACTCAAATGAAAACATTGATTCAATTGCGAAACACTGTGGCTTTTCAAGGCAAAAAGTATGGAGAATCATCAAGCAATTAGAAAAGAGTCATATGATCTGGGGGTACACAGCTATTGTCGATGTAGAAAAACAAGATCTTCAAAAATACATAATGTTTTTCAAACGTTCAATGCACATGTTTGACAAAACATCTGCTGAGCAAGTCAACTTAGATTCAATCTTTAATGAATACAAAAAAATTGGTATACAAATTGAAAGTAGTCACTACATCCATGGTGAATACGACTGGGTCATCATTTTTATAGCAAAAAATCTCATACAGGCAAAAAAATTCGTCAGTTTAATATTGACGAAATATCCTGGACTAATAGAAAAGGTAGAGATAGCGCGGATTCTTTACACTCCCCGAAACCATCACATTCTCAACCCGCATTTACTAAAAGCAAAAGACATTCCCTAAAAACAAGGTAAAGAAGTACCTCAACGTATAAAAATC
>MUGE01000179.1:0-3650 GCA_002900545.1 Thermoplasmata archaeon M11B2D
GCAGCGATTTCTCATTACATTGGGGATTTGAGCGGACAAATGTTTGCATTTTTTATTATCGCGATTGCAGCATCAGAAGTTGCAGTGGGTCTTGGACTTTTGATTGTTTGGTACAAACGTACAGGTAACATCGATCTTGATAATATGACATCGATGAGAGGATAAGCCATGGAATTTTATTTATATACGGCACTTTTTGCACCGCTGGTTGGATCACTCTTTGCAGCGTTGTTTACTGCTACTCCTAAAAACTATATTACGGGTATTGTAGCATCACTGTTATTGTTCGTGTCTTTCATCAGCAGTACAGTACTTTTGAATTACGTTATGACTGGCCATACGGTTCATGTCGAAATGATGACATGGATGGCCACTGGGGATTTGTATATTCCGTTTGGATTTGTTGTTGACCAGGTTAGTGTAGTCATGATGATGGTTGTTACAGTCGTCTCTACTGTTGTTCACGTTTACTCTATTGGCTATATGAAATATGACAAAGGTTTTAACCGTTTCTTTGCTTGGCTTTCAGCATTCGTTTTCTCTATGATGGTATTGGTCATGAGTGACAACTTTGCTGGATTGTTTATCGGATGGGAAGGTGTTGGTCTTTGTTCATGGGGATTAATCGGTTTTTGGTATCAAAAAGAATCTGCAACATGGGCAGCTAATGAAGCGTTCATCATGAACCGTATTGCTGACCTTGGGATGTTGATCGGCATCTTCCTGGTTTACTGGAATATCGGATCATTACAATACGATGTTGTTTTTGCAGATATTGCAAACCTTCCTGTAAGTGTTATCACATGGATCGGTATTTTCCTCTTTATCGGCGCAATGGGTAAATCGGCTCAGTTTCCGTTACATACATGGCTTGCAGATGCTATGGAAGGTCCGACACCGGTTTCAGCATTGATTCACGCAGCGACGATGGTTACAGCAGGAGTATATCTTGTTGTCCGTTCGAATCCGATTTATGATTTGATTCCGGATGTAGGTTATTTCATTGCTTCATTGGGTGCATTTGTAGCGATGTTTGCAGCGACAATGGCACTTGTAAACCGTGATATGAAACGTATCATCGCATACTCTACCCTTTCTCAATTAGGATATATGTTCGTAGCAGCAGGTTTGGGAGCCTATTGGGTGGCATTGTTCCACCTAATGGCACACGCATTTTTCAAAGCGTTGCTTTTCTTGGGTGCAGGTAACGTCATGCATGCAATGCACGATGAATTGGATCCGTTTAAAATGGGTGGATTGCGTAAAGTGATGAAGGGAACATTCGTCATGATGACGGTCGCTTCAGTTGCATTAGCAGGGATCTATCCACTGGCAGGTTTCTTTTCAAAAGATTTGATTCTTGAAGTGGCATTTGTTGAACACCATTACATTCTTTATACAGTATTGTTAGTAACTGCTGGTTTGACAGCATTTTATTCTTTCCGTTTGGTTGCATTGATTTTCCACGGGGAAGAGCGCTACAAATTGTTCGGTATCCATCCGCATGAAGCATACAAGTTTATGTTGGTTGCTATGGCACCATTGCTGGTTCTTGCTGTCATCGCAGGTTCGTTTAAAATGACATATTATCAATTGGTAACATCGTTGCTCCCATCAGGCATGTATCATGTTCACAGTGCTATGACTTACTGGATCATGACTATTGGAACACAAATTTTTGTTATTTTGGCTATTTTGTTCGCGTACAAAAAATATGCGTCGTGGAGCACAGTTCCAGATGGTACATCGGCTATGGAAAAAAGTTTCTTTTATCAACTGTTGTATAACCAGTACTATATCCCGAAACTTTTTGATGAAGTATTTGCTAAGCCATACATGGAACTATCCAAAATAGCTTGGAAACAAATTGACCTTAAAATTGTAGATGCGACAGTAGATGCTATTGCCAATGCAATTTACAAAACAGGTGAAAATACACGTGATATCCAAAATGGAAATCTCTCAACCATGCTTCGTTGGATGGTATTTGGTTTGGTTGTATTGTTGGCGCTCGCTGTTGCCTTTACAGTTGGCTACAATGCAGTTGGCGCGTAAGGAGTAATGATGCTTGATCATATTTTATCGATTTTGATTTTTTTCCCGGCATTGGCAGCGATGCTGGGCTTTATTGTTAGACAGGATAGTATTCGAGCATACGGTATTACCGTTGCAGGGATCGAATTTGTTCTGTCATTGTGGTTATGGTACGCGTACGATCCTATGATTTCAGGGATGCAGTTTATGGAAGCTGCCCCTTTAGTCAAAGCGTTTGGAATCAGTTACCTGGTTGGGGTTGACGGCATCTCATTGTTTGTCATTATCCTTTCAACATTTTTTACGTTGATCGGTATTGGTTCCTTGACAGAAACACGTCGTGTGAAAGATATGATTATCACACTTCTTTTCCTTGAAATGACGATGGTTGGCGTTTTTGCTGCTTTAGATGCAATTGTGTTCTATGTATTCTGGGAACTTTCTTTGGTACCGATGCTATACATCATCGGAGCATGGGGCGGACCGCTTCGTATCTATGCATCAATCAAATTTTTCTTGTATACGTTTACAGGTTCGTTGGTAATGCTTGTCGGTATGCTTTTTATGGCATATTTTTATTATCAGGCAACAGGAATGTGGAGTTTCTCGATTTTAGAGTGGTACAGACTTATTCTTCCTGAAAATTTCCAGTTGTGGTTGTTTGCAGCATTTTTCCTTGGTTTTGCAATTAAGGTTCCTATGTTTCCATTCCATACATGGTTGCCGTATGCGCATGGACAGGCACCAACAATCGGTTCTGTAATCCTAGCGGCTATACTTTTGAAAATGGGTACATATGCATTCGTCCGTTTTTCACTGCCTCTTTTCCCAGATGCATCAGTTGCATTCATGTTTCCGATAGCTGTATTGTCTATCATAATGATCGTGTATACAGCAATGGTCGCATACGCGCAAGAAGACATTAAACAAGTTGTTGCATATAGTTCGATTTCTCATATGGGTGTCATCATACTAGGTACATTCGCATTGAATGTAGAAGGGATCTCAGGATCGGTGTTTTTGATGATTGCACACGGTGTTGTGTCGGGCGCGCTGTTCTTGCTGGTGGGTGTGATCTATGATCGACGCCACACTAAACTGATGAGCCAGTTTGGCGGTCTTGCAACTGTGATGCCGCGCTATGCAACTATTTTTGGAATAATGGTTATGGCATCGGTAGGACTTCCTTTAACAATTAACTTTGTTGGTGAGTTTTTGAGTTTGCTCGGATTTTATAAACAATCACACAGTTACACATTGGTGGCAGGAACTGCAATCATCGTAGGAGCAATCTATATGCTTGCGGCGTATAAAAAAGCTTTCTTCGGTGAAGTGGTTCATGAGGAAAACAAAAAACTTAAAGATGTGAATAAAACAGAACTATTCGGTCTTATTCCTTTGGTAATTCTTGCAATCTGGTTGGGTGTCTATCCAAAACCGGTTCTTGAACCGATTAACAACAGTGTTGAGTCTATTGTCCAATTGATGCATGATAAAGCTCAAACTGAAGAAGCAAAAGCAAGAATCCCTAATTTGATGGGATCTGCTGGAATCACTACTGCAGAGGAGGCGAACTAATGCTGGATCCCGTAAACGTTTCGCTAGCGTCGCTTAAT
>MUGE01000180.1:0-3648 GCA_002900545.1 Thermoplasmata archaeon M11B2D
AACTCATTGACGGGTCACGTTATAAGATACTTTCCATAGGGGGACGAGATAGCTCCCTAGAAACCGAAGGAATCTTCAGAGGATATGCAACCATAGGGATTGAAGAGGCAGGGCTGGTCATTGAACTACCAAAAGAAAATACAGAGGGCGGAGAAAATCTGCGCATCATCCCACTGCATGCGATACTTGCCATCGATGTTTTGGACCTGAAACACCATGAAGGGAAAGATGAGGAAAAAGAGCCTGGTGGACATTATTACGGATAGAAAATTATGTACTGCTCCCCCTCGTCTAAAAAAACAAAACGTTTATTAAACAGAAATGACTTTTCATTACGAGGAACCAAAGAAGCAAATCATCTTTCTGGGGAGTAAGATTTAGCATGACAAAGGATGAGAAAAAGAAAATTGACACCGACAGCAACATCATCTATGTCGGCAACAAGCCACCGATGAATTACGTCACCGCGATTATGGCGCTTTTAAACTCTGGGAACTTCACCGAGGTGGTGCTAAAAGCCAGAGGAAACGCAATAAGCAGAGCGGTTGATGCTGCAGAAATAACCCATAACCGGTTTTTAACAAACACTGAGGTAAAACATATCGACATCGGAACTGAGGTCGTTACCAACGAGGATGGGAGGAAATCAAATGTTTCCTCAATTGAAATCTGTCTAGCGATGAAAAAAACCGAGAAAGAATAGACAGACCTCCTATACCATCTCCTATTTTCTTGTTTCGTACGACCTCGACATCATTTTTCAAGAGATTTTTCTAGCAAAAAAGACTAAATAGATAAGACAAATGCACGTGTACCTATGACATCAGTTTTTGACCTTCTGCATCCTACGATTAGGGAATTACTCGTAACCAATAATATAGCGGAACCGACGGAACCGCAACAAAAGGCAATCCCTGCTATTCTTACTGGACATCATGTGCTGTTGATTGCGCCAACTGGCTTGGGAAAAACAGAATCGGCGTTGCTGCCTATCTTTCATAACTTTCTGATTACCAAGCAATCCACCGCTGCTGAGAAGGATAAAAAAGGCATCTCAATTCTTTATATCACTCCTTTGCGTGCGTTGAACAGAGATATGCTTCGTCGTACATTCGATTGGGGAAAGCACCTGGGTATTGCCGTCTCGGTTCGCCATGGAGATACCTCAGAGAGCGAACGGGTGAAACAGGCACAATCTCCACCAGATATGCTAATAACAACCCCTGAGACATTACAGATCCTTTTCACAGGAAAACGCCTCCGGAAACATTTACGCAACGTCTGTTGGGTTGTCGTCGACGAGATTCATGAGCTTGCTGGTGACGAACGTGGTGCACAACTTGCGGTGGGTCTGGAACGCCTGCAAGAAATCACAAAACAAGCAGGTCATGGGTTCCAACGCATTGGTCTTTCCGCAACAGTTGGTGTACCGACTGAAGTCGCACGGTTCCTCGGTGGGAAAGAAAACGGAACGTTTCGTCCGGTTCAAATCCTTGAGATCGATGTTAGGAAACATATCGATATCAGGGTCGAGATGCCCTCGGTTAAAAGAGAAGATTATCCGGTAGCACATCGGTTGTCAATCGAACCAAATTCATTTGCGCTATTACGAAGATGTAAAGAACTAATAGACGAGCATACTTCTACGCTTTTGTTTATTAACACAAGGGATGGTGCAGAAATTCTTGCGTCTCGTTTTCATCTTTGGCACGATGATATGAAAATCGGTGTTCACCATGGCTCACTTTCAAAACATGCGCGGATAGAAGCGGAAAACGAGTTTAAAAACGGTTCCCTAAAATCACTGGTGTGTACCTCCTCCCTTGAGCTTGGCATCGATGTAGGTGATGCTGATTTTGTGATTCAATACAACTCACCCCGGGAGGTTACACGTATTATCCAACGTGTTGGCCGGTCAGGGCACCGAGTCGGTCAGACGTCTGAGGGAATCATTCTTGCGACAAATCCAGAAGACCTCTCAGAAAGCCTCGTCATCGCCCGTAAAGCACTTCACGGAACGTTGGAACAGTTTTCAATACGGCAAAATCCTCTCTCGGTTCTCTCCAATCAAGTCATTTCACTTGCGTTGGAATACAGCCGAATCAAAACAAGAACCGCTTACGAAATTATCACAGGCTCCTATCCGTTTGCAACTCTTTCCTGGTCTATGTTCGAATCCATCATATATCAATTAAAAAATCAGAGATCTATTTGGATAGAGCAGGAACAAAACGATACGATTCTCATGAAACGAACGAATTCTCGGCATTATTTCCTTGACAATATCTCAATGATTCCTGATGAGAAAACATATCTGGTTATTGATGTTAGTACTAGAAAATCTA
Source organism: Thermoplasmata archaeon M11B2D (assembly GCA_002900545.1). Lineage (GTDB taxonomy): Archaea > Thermoplasmatota > E2 > DHVEG-1 > DHVEG-1 > SM1-50. The sequence continues at coordinate 2,346 of MUGE01000180.1, forward strand.
TCGGCACCCTTGATGAAAGCTTTGTCTTAAGCTGTGGTTTTGAGGGAGAAAAATTTATTCTTCGTGGTCGACCATGGATGATTGTGAAAAGAGAGGACACCGAGCTTTTGGTCTCTCCGATTAAAGAGATTGGGGCTATTCCTTCGTGGCTTGGTGAAGATATTCCCGTTCCTTTTGAAGTAGCTCAAGAGGTAGGTATGTTGCGTAGGTTTGTAGCGGACAACAAAGAAATCTCCCAGTATCCCTGTGACAAGGAGACCCTAAAGAAGTTTATTGAGTACATCACTGCTCAAAAGAAAGCAGGATTTGTTGTCCCTGATCATACCACGATTACCATTGACGTGGAGGAAAAAACCATGGTGCTGAACACGTGCTTTGGTACAAAAGTCAATGAGACGTTGGGCAGATTGATTTCTGCTGTATTGGCACAAGCCGTTGGTGAGAGCATCGGTATTAATAGCGATGCATATCGAATAAATCTCGAACTACCGGGTCGTATACCTCCGGAACGCGTAAAAGAAATATTGTTCACCGTCAAACCAGAGACGTTGGAATATCTCCTAAAAACGATTCTAAGAAATTCAACATACCTTCGCTGGCAGCTGATTCATGTCGCACGAAAATTCGGTGCGCTACGGAGAGACTTTGATTATAAAACAGTAGGGATGAAACGATTGTTCACTCTTTTTGAACAGTCTCTTATCCTTGAAGAGGCGTTAGATAAACTGCTTTGGGAGCGGATGGACATTGACCATACTGTTCAGATCTTACGCAAGATACAGAGCAATGAAATTACAATTCACATCCAAGGATTATCGCCCATAGCGCTTTCCGGGTTTGAAACCGTTCGTGGGCTTATGGTCCCTCAGCGTGCAGACCGAACGATTCTTATGGCGCTGAAGAAACGATTGGAAGATGCAGACATCACGCTGGTATGTACGAACTGTCAGTATTCATGGAATTCGGTTGCAGGTCGAATCTCTGCACAACCAACATGTTCACGGTGCGGCGCGATTAAAATCGCAGTTGTTCGTCGTTATAACAAAAAGTTTCTTTCCTTACTTTCTAAAAAACATAGAACCGCGGAAGAAAACAGAGAAGTACGACGTTTGCACAAGAATGCAAGCCTTGTATTGAGTTACGGGAAATTTGCTGTACTTGCATTGGTAGGTCGCGGTATTGGCCCTGATACCGCAGCACGTATCCTTAGACGAAGTAATAAACTAGAGCTAGTGAAATCCGAGGAGCAGGAAATAAAGTTTTTACGTGATATTTTGCAAGCAGAGCTTCAGTACGCAAAAAC
>MUGE01000181.1:0-3642 GCA_002900545.1 Thermoplasmata archaeon M11B2D
AAACTTATAGACATCGCCCACGAATATAACCTTGTCATCATCGAAGATGACCCCTATAGCAAGCTTAAGTATGATACAACATCTCCAATAAAACCAATCAAAGCATTTGACGATGAAGACAGAGTCATCTATCTGTCAACATTTTCAAAGATACTTGCCCCTGGCTTTCGACTCGCTTGGGTTATCGCCGCCGAGGAGATTATGCGAAAACTCGCATTATGCAAACAAGCACAAGACCTCTGCACCGCTCCGTTTTCACAATATGTTGGTTATGAATTCATAAAAAGCGGCTCTCTTGATTTACATATTATGAAGATTTGCGAGATGTATAAGCCCAAACGGGATATTATGATGGATTCGATGAAGAAGTATTTCCCAGAGGGATACCTCTGTAATAAACCAAATGGAGGGATGTTTGCCTGGGTCACGCTCCCTGAGCAAATCGACACGGAAGCCATGTTCCTTGACGCATTTAAAGAAAAAGTTGCCTATGTTCATGGGAAAGCGTTCTGTGTGGACGGCGGTGGTGCAAGTTCCATGCGACTGAATTTTTCGTATTCAACAAACGAACAAATTGACACAGGCATGAAACGACTTGGTACGGTGATAGAGCGAAAAATGAGTGTATTATGCCGCTGACCAAAGCAATTTTCTTAACCAGTGTGCTGTTGATAAGCTCCTTTTCAGGGTGCATACTCCTTCGACAGACCCATTTTACGCTTCTCTCCCTTGTCGTTGATGATGACGATGGGTTTCCCTGCATGGTCGTGGAGTTCAACACCTCTGATTTTTCTGTTGTGACACTTACCAATCCACAACAAACCAACATTTTCTCTGACACGTACTATTACGGCGTTCATAATGAAAGTATATATCTTTCCAGTTATCACACAAGTGTTCCCCCGGGGACGTATCGACTACAGGCGGTTGACTCGTCAAAAAACACGATTTTTGAAAACGAACTGCAGTTCAATGGTGCTAATCTCTCTATTATCGCCCTCTCTGTTGATACATGGACGAAAAAGACAAGCTCCCTAAGTATTGCGCTACATCTTACTTTTAAAAACTCAGGAGACCTACCAGCATATCCAAATAAAATGACTGTTCATCAAGAGCTCGCTGATATAGAGACGATACTGCCTCCATCTGTGGTACTCCCCCATGATACGACGCAAGTAACCTGTTTTGTCCCCTTACCTGAACTTACCGTGGAAGAAAACCAACTGACCATATCCGTATTTGACAACACAGGAGCTATCATAGTTCAATCAAGTCCCACGATTCTGAAACGAACTCCTGTTACATCATGGGAATACACTTGGTTTTATTTTGGTCAGCATATTCTAAGTGTTCCTCAGGTCGATTGGTTTTTTGACTATTATAAAAGTTTGGATCGATTCGATATCGTGGATTATTCGGCATACGTGTTTGATCCGTATGATAATCAGTTCGTAGAGTTTCTTGTTGAACAGATTCTTTCTCTCAAAGACCTACAATCAAATGTGGAGATAATCAATTTCATCGCATCGTTTGTTCAAAGCATAGAATATAAAAACGATGACCTGGAAAACGCATCCTACGAGTACCCACGGTATCCCCTTGAGACACTGAAGGAAAAACGAGGGGATTGTGAGGATAAAGCGATTCTAACCGCAGCCTTGCTTGATAGCCTTGGCTATTCTGTTTCACTGCTGCGGCTTCCTCAGCATATGGCGGTTGGTGTTCAACTCAATGAGACGATACCTGGGTATTCATATTACATTGACCAGTATTATTTTTTAGAAACCACTGCCCTTCATATGACGCTTGGAAGAGTACCTTCTGAATATCAAAATATTACGAATGTGACTGTCTATCCGATTTCTCAACGTCCATTGCTGATACATCGTTGGAAAAGCGCGACTCGCTATCAAATTACGACGGGAGAGGATTATGTGCGTGTGCGAATGATTCTTGAAAACCTTGGAACTGCTACCACAACTTCTATTGAGATTCGCGGCGCGTTTTATGATGATATGGACTATCTATACAATCTGCAGACGATGACGATTCCCCCTATTGCTGCCGGTGGGAAGCGACTAGCAGAACTCTCTGTCGATGTCCCTACAACGTTGGCTCAGAACGCTACCACTCTCAAGACACAGATATATATTAATGGTGTGATGGTTCATAAACGAGAGTCAACATCTCGTTTCCCGTGAATGGATTTTTCTATGCTATCTTAAAAATACCGGTTATTTTAATATAAGGGACAAAGTTTATAACCATGGGTCAATACTTGATTTTTTGCTGGGCGTAGGTGGACGGTTGACGGTGACCGTATGGTCGCTGAGGAAAGTCCTCTCTCACTCTGAATCAGGATCCTGTGCAAGCAGGTAAGGCGAGAGTCTTAGCAGAGGAACAGAAACGACACAGCCCTTGGATTATGCGATGATTCATCTGATGATGAGGTCTCCTTGGGATTTGGTGAAACGGCCAATCTGCTCCTGGAGCAAGCCCAAACATCGGGATCAGTTATTCAGACTGCTCGTAGGTAGGGCGCATTAGACAAATACCGTTAGAACAGAAAGAGGCTTACGGCCTACACCCAGCACCTAATAAATTACAATTTTTTATAGACATTTTTCCGATGATCAATGAATAGTATTGAAATTCTTTTTGTTTTTTCATCGATATCAGCGATGACCCGATAATCTCCCACGCGTAGTTTGAATTCATCTCTAGAAGTTAATTTTTCAAAATAATGAAATGGATTTTCTTTCGTGGAATGAATTTTTTCAAAAATTCTTTTTCTGATTTTCTTTTCTAATTTTCCTAGATTTTGTAAAGCTACATCGTCATAAATGACTGAATACATTCATTAAAGCCCCAGTCGATATTTGGCTTCCTCCTCGCTGACGAAATGTCCTTTTTTTATTCGTTCTCTTGCTGCTTCTATGGCTTTGATTGTTTCTTTGCTAAGTTCTGGTTCTTTTTTTAAGTTCTTTACGATGAAAATAAGCTTTTTAATAACCTCATCATAGCTTTCATTTTTGTATTCTCGTAATTGATCGATTTGTGATTTTGTATCACTTTGTATCTTAATGGTTGTCGTGCTCATAATATACCAAAGTATACCTATGTATACCATAGTATAAATAATTTCCTATCAACTTGTTTCTTCTGTCATACAAGTTTTTTAGAAAATCGTATTTTCTCCTGTTGCAAAGAGGCTTACGGCCTACACCCAGCATTTAATTAATTTTTTAAAACCATTGCAGGATGTAAATCAACATTTATCCAAGGAATCATGATTCTTCCAAGTAGTGTGCTTCCAAAAATTATTTTTGGTAGAAACCTCGGCCTGTTCCAATAATTGTGCTGCCAGATGTTTTGTGAGCACCCTGTAAAACTTGCGGCGATACGGTTATTTTTAAGAATATTGTTCGTGAGTACATTGTCATCTGAGTATGATACTCTGATTCCGTACACACAATTGACTATCGTATTTTCTGAAATGATGTTGTGATGAGCTTGTCTGGTTAGCATCATTCCAACAGTGTTATGTTCGACAGTGTTATTATAGAAATGGTTATTACTCGCGTTATTCATTGCTGATAGACCAACCCAGTTTTCTGAGACGGTGTTATTCCTCACCGTATT
>MUGE01000182.1:0-3638 GCA_002900545.1 Thermoplasmata archaeon M11B2D
AGGTTTTCAAGGTTTTCCTTGGGATAGGAATTATCTCTATTGTGACTTTTTTTGTTACATATCCTGACCCCGAAAGAGGGATTGTCTCAGTGTTTCCTTTTTGGTTACTGCCTATTATTAGTACAAGTTTTGTTTCTATTCTATTTTCTTGGAAAGACAAAAATAAAGCCGCACCTCTTGCGTACACGATAGGGACGCTTGGGGTGCTTCTTGGGGCAGACGGATTTCATCTGATGAGCCTTATCCAAAATGAGATACAGGCTCCGAGATACGCGGTCATTGGTGGAGCTCATGTGTTTGATATGGTGTTTATCACAGGAATCCTTGCAGTATTTCTTGATGGTATCCTTATTGTACAAAAGAAACGAAAAAAAGATTTATAACTGGTCGTTTAGACACAGTCGTTGGTGTAAGGGTCATTCTTTTTTTTGTTCATCATACTGGTGTTCAGGAGTATGTGTCATACCCCAAGGAGCCCACATTGCGGCAAGTAGGCCACCTGCGATTAAGAATGCGACGATGAAAATCGCGAGATTTTGATAGATGTCAAAGGGTTCTGCTATCGCCCAGAACCAATAAATCAAAAAAATAATGATGCTTACCATTGCGATTATCGAGACCCAGACGCGCCAACGGAATCCTTTCATCTTCCACATTTCTTTTTCCTTAGAGGATTGTTTTCTTAACGCCCAGTACGCCCAGGGGATCCCCAAGATTACTGCTAAAATAAAGACAGATAGCAGGAAAATCGCGATATTTCGCTCCCATGCATAGTTCTTGGCATAAAAAAACAACCAGAGTATCAGAAATACAAGCCATCCGACTGCGACAAGAATGGAAAAGGACACTCTCCACGCAAGGCCTTGCATTTCATTTTTCTTTTGACCGAACTCATCATCCATTTCAATCTCTCCTTTGGCAGAATGGAAAGGATTTTTATATATATAAATCTCACAACACGCGAGGGATACGGAGAAATTTCTTTCATTTATGGTACGTTTTGGCAGGGGACAATAGCTGCGTTTCTTCCATAAACCTATATAAACAGTGTCACTGCTTTCATCAAAAGCGTAAAAATAAGGTTTCGGAGAAGCTAAAAGCCCCTTAGGACAATAGTCAAATCATTAAAAAACCTCTTTTCCTAGTATAGAGCGTTAAAAAAGACTTATGTAAACCCATAGATATTATAGGAAGAAAACGGAAGAAAACCGAACCTTTTATATAAACATTTTTGTTTTAGGATAGAAAAAAAGACAGGAGGCAAAGTAATTAATTATCAGCAAACTTTTAATAAACACCTACTATTTTACCTCCATGTTTTCATGTAACTCAGAGGCAGAAAATGGACGATGAATCATTGGAAGAGATGGCCGGAAAAAAAGATGAATTGCAAGAACGAGCAAATCAACTAAAGAAGAGCAGGGATCAATTACACGACCAGTCAAAAAAAATGGCCAAAGAACGTGACGACCTTAATGCAAAGGTTCGACAGATACGAAATCTGATTAGTGATCATAAGAAGAAACGTGATGAGTATAATGAACGGGTCAAACATGCAAAGGAACAGCGAAATGATTTTCTAACACGTCATGTCGAACTAAAAAAGAAAATTAAGGAACTAGAGCGAGAGAGAACCTCAAATACTGGTGTGAATGTCAATGAATTGAAACAATATCTGAGGAAACTCGAAAACGAACAGATGACCCAACCAATGTCTGCGCAAAAAGAAAAAAAATTAATTGAAACCATCAAAGGAATTCATTTAAAAATAAAGGAAGCAGAGGAGAACTTAAACAAGGATCCGAAGCTGAAAAAAGCAATTGAAGAAGAAAAATTGCTGCGGCAGAAAGCGGAGAAACAACATGAACTTGTCGAGAAAATGGCAAAAAAAGCACAAGAAGAGCACCAAGGAATGCTTGATCAACTACAACAGCTTGATAAACTTGTCAAACGAACAACCGAAATACAAGAAAACATCGTCATAACAAAGATAGAGGCAGATAAGCTGCATAAGGAATTTATTGACCATGTGAACACGATCCATGAACTAGAGAAAAACATCTCCACTACAGAGAGGAAGAAAGAGAAAAAGAAAAAATTGGCTGACGCCTCTGCTGCCCAGAAAGAGGCAGATGATGTCTTCGAGCGTTTCAAACGAGGAGAAAAACTTAGCACTGAAGACTTAATGATTCTGCAGAAAGCAGGCTTACTATAACAGATGAAACCCTTGGAGGGACTTTAAAATGCCTTGTGAACTTTGTGGGAGAGAGTGTAAAGGTGGAAAAGAAGCGATTATCGATGGCGCAAAAATGTTTGTCTGCCCAGATTGCTTAAAATACGCAGAAGGCGTTGTACAACAGGAACCCGCTAAGATTAGTAGTCCATCTTACCCTCAACGATTCATCGTAAAAAAAACGCAAAAAATGGAACGAGATATTTACAAAGATAGAGGGATGGAAAAGGAACTGGTGACGAACTGGAATCATCTTGTCGAACAAGCACGAAAAAAGAAAGGATTAACCAGGGAGGAACTTGGATTTAGAATCGGTGAGCGAACCGTGACAATTGCGAAACTTGAAAACGGTGATCTCCGTCCATCTGATCAGACTATTGCAAAGCTAGAAAAAGAGCTGGGAATTCAACTCATGGAAGAAATTAAAAGTGTTTCCACGGGAACTGGTTCGCAGACACACCCTCAAGGCGGATTTACCCTTGGTGATTTTATAAAAACAGATAAGTAAGACGCATGAAAAAAAACGACTTTTCAGCTGCAGTAAAAGCATTACGAAAGGGAGACATGGTTATCTATCCAACAGACACTCTCTACGCGCTTGGTGCAGACATCTATAACGAAACAGCGGTACGAAAAGTATTTGATATAAAACAACGTCCATACTCTATTCCTTTACCTGTGGCGGTTCATTGTTTGGAAGCGATTGAATCACTTGCGTTAATGAACAAAACAGCCCAGAGGATAAGTGAGATGTTCCTCCCTGGGAACTTAACGATTGTTTTGAAAAAAAAACCAAAGGTTCCCGATATTGTTACTAGTGGGAATGATACTATCGCAGTACGTGTCCCTGATGACCCTATCGCTTTGGAATTACTCGCCTTGTATGGTCCATTGACGGTCACCAGTGCAAATCTCCATCAGACAAAAACCCAGGCGATGATTAAGGATATTCTTAAACAGCTGAAGACCCATATCGATGTGTGTCTCGATGATGGACGAAGAGAAAGTACTTCTTCCACGATTGTGGATCTTTCAACTGGGAACGCAAAGATTGTCCGGGAAGGGTCTATAACAGAAAAAGAACTACGGGATGTGATTTCACATGGATAATTCTGTCTATGAGAACTATAAGCGTGCAGGCAAGATCGCAGCTGATGCACGGGATTTTGGTGTAACGTTACTGAAACCAAACGCACGATTACTTGACGTCGCCACGATGGTCGAAACAAGAATAACCGATTCTGGGGGAAGTCTTGCATTCCCTGTGAACATTGCGTTGAACACACTGGCTGCTCATTACAGCCCCCGGCATGACGACTCACTTGTCTTTCAGAAGGGGGATGTGGTAAAACTTGATGTCGGTGCACATATTGACGGCTATATCGCTGACACAGCAGTCACGGTA
>MUGE01000183.1:0-3631 GCA_002900545.1 Thermoplasmata archaeon M11B2D
GACCACGGATTTCGGTGATATTTTCCGAGGCATGGGCTTTGACTTTAACGATATCTTCGAACAGTTCTTCGGTAGGAGAACTGGATTTACCCGTCGTCCTCGCGCACAACGGGGACATGACATCCGCTATGACATCCAGATAAGCCTCGAGGATGCATACCGAGGCGTGGAGACCGAACTGGAAGTCCCACGCACGGAGCTGTGCGATACCTGCCGGGGAACAGGCGCGCGTCAGGGAAGCAGCCCGAAACGATGCCAGACCTGCGGTGGCAGCGGACAGATGCAGGTCTCCCGTCGGACCGCGTTTGGGATGTTTACCCAGATAAGCGAGTGTTCCAAATGCCATGGACAGGGAACGATAATAGAAAACCCCTGTCCATCCTGTCGAGGTCGGGGTAACGTGCAGAAAACAAGGAAAATCGAGGTACGCATCCCCAAAGGCATCGACGATGGGGCACATCTACGGCTTGCCGGTCAAGGGGAGCACCCAAGCGGGGCGACCCAGAGCGGTGATCTGTACGTGGTCGTCCATATGAAACAACACCCACTCTTCGAACGACGAGGAGCAGACCTGTACCGGAAGCTTTCCATCTCCTTCCCCCAGGCAGCCTTAGGAACAATTCTTTCTGTAGAGACACTCCAGGGCAAGGAAAAGCTGCGGATCCCTGAAGGGACCGAAAACGGCACCCTTCTGAGGCTGAAAGGCAGTGGGATGCCAAAGATGCAGGGGTCAGGCTACGGAGACCTCTACGTCCTTGTTGAGGTCAGCACGCCAAAGAAACTTAGCAGGCGAGCAAGACTTCTCCTGGAGGAACTCGGACGGGAGCTCGAAGAATAAGACGAAAGTTTTATATAGGAGTTCTACTAAGTAGTATATCGAAAAGAACCAAAAAAAGGGGGTAATACCACATGAAACCGTTTGATGAGGAAGATAAAGACAGAAAGAAACACCCGATAAACCCATTCCGTGGAGACGATGATATCTTTCGCGATTTCTTTAACGACCACAGAATAAAAGATATCTTCAGCGATGAAATAATGGATGACCTTAAGAAAATGTTAGAAGAAACCATGAAAATGTTCACAAACGCACAACCAGGCAAACCTATTGTCCATGGCTTTAAGATCGACATCGGCCCTAACGGCAAACCCCAAATAGAGGACTTTGGAAACCGGTCGATACGGTCCCCAGAAGGCATCCCCACCATCTCTGAGGAGCTCGAGCCGCTCACCGACATCATCGAAGGAGAAAACGATGTTGCCATCACCGTCGAGATACCAGGCGTTGAGAAAGATGACATTGAGCTTGTCGCAACGCAAGATGCCTTAGAAATCAAGGTCGACTCACCAAAGCGCAAATACCACAAACGTATCGACCTTCCCTGCAACGTGAAAACAAAATCGACAAAGGCCACCTATAAGAACGGGATTCTTGACATTGTTCTTGAGAAAAAGGAAAAGAAAAAGGACAGCGGTGGGTTCAAAGTAAGCATCGAATAAAAAGACTCCCTTTTTTCTTCTTTTCGTCCTATTGTACGAACGTTTATGTACAGCACATCCCATGTATGAGAAGAAAAAACAGGGAGCGTTGCATGGTTATTTTTACCTTCTACGGTGGTGTCAACGAAATCGGGGGAAACAAAATCCTTCTTGAGGACCAAGGCACGAAGGTCTTCCTTGATTTCGGCATGAGTTTCTCCCGCAGAGGCAGATACTTCGAGGAGTTCCTCAACCCTCGGACAGCAAACGGCATCGGCGACTTCCTGGAGATGGGGTTACTGCCGGACATCCCAGGGATCTATCGGACGGATCTTCTCACACATCTTGGAAGAAAACCAGAGGAACCAGTGGTCTCCGGGGTCTTGTTATCGCATGCGCATGCGGACCATGCAAACTACATCTCGTTTCTTCATAAAGACATCCCCATCTACTGTGGGGAGACCTGCAAACGAATCCTTGACGCGGTCGCGGAACAAAGCACCCGGGACCTTGAAAACGAGGTAGTCGATTTCCGTCTCAGACCGTTGCGTCGTTCTCAATATAAGATACCACCGGTGATACGAAAATTCCATACCTTTACCACGGGAAAAACAGTCAGGATCGATTCCCTTGAAATCCAACCACTGCATGTCGATCATTCGGTACCAGGAGCCTACGGTTTTATCATCTACACCTCTGAAGGAGCCTTCGTATACACCGGCGACCTGCGGATGCATGGGCTCCATGCGGACATGACCGACGATTTTGTATCAGCGGCGATACAATCTAAACCAGTCGCGATGATCACCGAAGGGACCAGGATTGATAAAAAAAGGACTTACGAATCAGAACAGAAAATATACCAGGATTCAAAACAGAAAATACACCGATGCAAAACCCTCTCCCTTGTGGATTTCAATTTCAAAGACGTTGACCGGTTCACGACCTTCTACACGATAGCAAAAAACCTTGGAAAAACCCTAGTCATAAACTTCAAACACGCCTGCTTCCTTGAGCAATACCATAAGGATAAAAAACTCAAAGTGCCACCCGTCACCGACCCCTCTATCGCGTTATTAAAACCCAAACGGCTCACCGGAACCTACCAAAACGAGGATTACGTCGACGCCTACATCAAAAAACGGCTAGGCTATAAAAACATCCTCACCGCAGCAGATATCACAAAAAACCCCTTAAAGTACATGGTCGTGCTAAACTTCTGGTACTTCTCGGATCTCATCGACCTCAAACCAAAAAAAGGGGTATACATCCACTCGCTCTCTGAACCATTCAATGAAGAGATGGAGATCTCATACGAGCGAATGAGAAACTGGCTGACACATTTCGACATCGAGTTCTTCCAATCACACTGCTCCGGACACATCAACGGGGACGACCTCAAAGAACTCATCACCAGCATCCATCCAAAGACCCTCTACCCAATCCATACGGAACACCCAGAGTTATTCAAGAACCTCAACAGTAAGATAACCAGGGTGAAGGAGGGAAAAACCTATAAACTCTAAACGATATCAATTACCAAGTCATGGGAGGTTACCATTATGGCGGATATCTACCAATACGAAAAGAAAAAAGAGGAACAAACCATCATAAAAACTGACACTGGGAAGCGGAAGAAAGAACAATATATAGAGAACCTACGGGAAGGCGACGCGGTTAATGACTTTTTTGCCGTGAAACTAAAAAAAGCGCAACGACCCTACAAACGTGGCATGTTTTTTGAGTTTATCGCCACAGACAAAACCGGGGAGATTAGCATCAAGTACTGGGGTGGGGACAACAAAGACCGGGTGAAACGACTCTATGAGAGCTTTAATACAGGAGATGTGGTCCAAGTACGCACCGGGATGGTCGAAACCTATGAGGATCGGCTACAAATCTCGATTAATGAGAACACCGGCGGTGTGCGGAAATGCGCCCCTAATGAATATGATGTCACAGACTTTCTGCCATCATTAAGCCAGGAACGGATCAACGAGCTGTATTCGATGATCAAAAAGGAACTAACTACCATCCAAAGCGAGCCATTGAAGAACCTGCTTGCATCCTTCTTCGACGACCCTGTATTCGTCAGCATGTATCTCCATTCACCCTCAGCCATAACTCATCATCATAACTATGTCGGAGGAAA
>MUGE01000184.1:0-3627 GCA_002900545.1 Thermoplasmata archaeon M11B2D
TAAGAATTGTCTCCTGGGGGGTATTATCCCGTGGCGTCTCCGGGCCAAACACTGCAATGGAACTAGGAACAAACACTCGAACCATACTATGTTCACGAGCGACCTCTAACACATTGTACAACCCGTTGATATTAACATCCCAGCACAAAAGAGGTTTTTCTTCACCAACTGCAGAAAGAATCGCGGCCATGTTGTAAATTGTGTCGATATCATACTCCTTTACTACTGCTTCTATTGTGTCTCGTTTGCAAATATCAATATATTCAAAGGGACCAGAATTAAGAAGCACATCGTTTGGTTTGGTTTTCCTTCCCGTTGCAAGCACATTGTCGTTTCCAAATTTTTTCCGAAGCACCATCGTAAGTTCCGAACCGATTTGGCCGACGGCACCTGTCACCAGAATCTTTTTCATTCGTGTTTGTGTCATATGAGCTAAACCCCCAACTTCTTTTCTTTCACTGGTATCATTATTTCGTATAGATACTTTACTGTTCCACGATATCTTTGGGATTAGCTGTACTGCCATCGGATCTCTTTGGCGGCCCGGGACTGATAATGTATCCTTTTCGTTTTTTCCGCCAAATAGCCCACCGCGCAAGCACCAATGGTAGAATCAAAATAGAAGAAATAAACGCATAAATGAGAGTGATCGCTGTTATAATTCCAAATTGTTGCTGTGGAGGGATGGGTGCAAACGCAAGGACACCAAACCCAAACATCGAAGAGAGAGCAGCAATGACAATTGCACTACCTGTTCGTGAAATAGTTTCAGTAACAGCTTTTGTAACGTCCCCTGTTTGATCAGCGACTAAACGAAAACGTGTGGTAATATAACATGAATAATCGATACCGACACCAATGGTGATAGAGGTGACCGTGATAGTCAAGATATTGAGGGTATATCCAATAAAATACATGCTTCCAAGAACCCACACAATAGATATAGTTACAGGAATCATCACGATGAGTCCAAGGACAGGATCCCGATAAATAAGAATAAGCATAATCGCGGCAAGAACAAAACATATCCCTGTCGATAGTATCTGACTCTCGGTCATGTTTTTAAGAATTGATAAGGTAATAAGCAGGTTTCCCGTGATAATAGATTTTGCCTCACCATAGTCTGCTAAATCCTCGTGAAATTCTTCTTCCAGTTGTTCAAATTGTTTTGTCATATCGTCACTATTCGACTGGAGATCGACATAAATGCGAATAATCGTTGCTGTATACTTGTCGCCCTCCTTATGAAGAACACCAGCTGTTTGTATCCAATACTGGTCATTAGTATACAAATAATCATAGAACCGCTGTACATCAGCATTGGTTTTGGGTAGTCCAGTAGAATCATCGATATTAAATAACGGAACAAGTGACTGATTGTTTACTATGGCCTGCTGAATAATTGTTATAATGCTTTCTGTCTTTGCACTACCATCAGCTTTTCGAGCAATAAATTGGTTGTCATTTAGATTTTCATGAGTTTCCATAAGACCCTGCAAAGTGATCACTGTTGCGATGTTTCCCTCGATGAGAATATATTCTTGATCCTGGCTTGAAAACGGGAAATCTTCGTTTATTTGACTATAAAGCTTAAGTGCTGGATTATCCTGCGGTATAAATTGATTCATACTAAATCCTGATTTCACCTGAGTAACCGCAGTCCCCATCACTAAACATAAAAGGATGGTTGTAAGAAACACTTTTTTTTGATGACGAACGAGTATCTGTGCAAGTCTCCCCATTGTTTCCGTCATCGAGAAGCTTTTCGTCTTGGGTTGTACAATTGCTGCTGACGTCCTTCGATCTATAATGTAACGAAGAGAAGCCAGCAATGTCATTGAAATAATAAAGGTAGAGGCAATACCCAACGCAAGAAACACACCGAAGTCTCTAACCGGCGGTAGTGTTGCACTAAGAAACGAAAGAAACGCAATAAATGTTGTAAACCATGCTAAAAAAATCGCGATACCCACCTCTGTTATCGAAATCTTGATTGCTTCCGAAGACGTTCGCCCTTTTTTACGCTCTGCGCGATAGTTGTACAGAATGTTTACAGAATATTCGACACCTAAACCAATGTTGAGAGGAAGAAGTGCGACTGTGATGATACTAAATGTAATTCCAAGCAAGGCCATAGTACCAAATAGCCAGATAGAAGAAAAAGCAAAAACAAGGATAGGTAGCAGCACATAGGATGGTTTTTTAAAAGCAAGGAATAAGATGCACAGGATTATGATGAATATAAAGGGGCCTATGATAGTATTTGCCTGCATTGTGACGTCGTTTATCTGAGTGGTCACAATACCTTCCCCTGTTGCTTGAATAGAAATACTGCTATATCGTCTGTTCAGTTCATCGATCTTATTAACGATGTTGTTGTTAACCCTAGCAACTTCAGATGCGTCTGTACTTTCCAAATTTAGCTGAACAATGCAGATGCTTGCGTGAGGGGCTGCCGTTTTCGCGTAATCTGTAGAAATGAATGACAAGGCATTCACTCGTAAATCACGAAACAACTGGGGCAGCAAAGGAAAAACAATTGTTGATACACCCGTATCTGGAACGCTCTCGGTCTGAGTCCATAGTTTTTGAATTGTAGCCAATGAGAAGGAGGACGGAAGGACAATGGTATCTTGCATGCTTTCGCTAATCTGTGAAAAATTATCAAGATTAATGTCATATCTCTGAAGGATGCGGGATATCAGATGCGAAATCAATGGTCTGGACTGCAGACGCTCGATGCGATTGAATAGATAACTGGTGTTTACGACAACACGTCCACCCGGTCGTTTCAGTAGAGGGGACTGGTAATATCGTACACCTGCAGTAAAATTAGTTAATTTTGCTGGTAGTTCAAACGACCCGTACTGAGGAGCGATACCAAAATAACCAAGTTCCTTTCGCGCAACACTGATAGTAATCCGATTAGAATGAGAATCAAAACTGATATTGGCCGTGTGAAGGGGAATTGGGAAATACATCTCTTGCCCAGGGGGTTTGATCCAGAGATATGCCGTTGTCTTATATGATGTAAGATTGTGGTTTTTGTATTGTTGTAGAAGATACTGAAGATTCTGAAAAAGTCCATTACCGATTTGCCACCGTGAAGTTGTTGGCTCAATCCTTATAGCAATCTGATATGTCATTTTAAAATCGGGGGGAAGTAATGAATTTTGAAATTCCAGGTACCATTCCATGGTACTTACTCGGTAAAAAGGTGGTTTTATCGGTGAAGGTAAATCTGAGAGACTATAGACCTCAAATGAAAAAGTAAGTGTGTTATTTTCATTCAAAATGTGGCAATTTTTTATATCAGCACTATCAACTGTTTTTCCACTGGATCGTAAAAACGAGCGATAGTAGTCGATTTGTTCATTTGGGTCGTCGTTATTGAAAATCGTTATTTCCCCAGATTGTGGTTCATTGAGGAGATCGTAAACAGCAGCCTTGAGTTGGCCATCGCTACAGTTCTCAAGGGTTTTATTAAACTCCATTCTGCAGACGGGGTCGAGGAAGGTGATAAATGATATTGTTGCATTGACCTCAGGCATTTCTATGAGTTTTTTTTGGAGATCGTACTGATCGCGAAGTGCCTGTAAATCAATTGTACTGTCTGCTTGTTCTGTT